>NZ_NOLI01000060.1:0-44531 GCF_002245975.1 Nostoc sp. 'Peltigera membranacea cyanobiont' 213
CTATAGGAATCCGGTTTGATTTCTGAAAAGATACGTAGGGTGTGTTAGCGACAGCGTAACGCACGAAACCCTTGATAGTGGTGCGTTATGAACTTCGTTCTAACACACCCTACATACCTAATTTTGTTCAAAAATCAAATAGGAGTCCTATAATATAGTAGCCATTAGTAATAGCACATTTTTCATAAAATTGTCATTCAGTAAATTCTACGGCAATAATTAGAGCCTTAATAGAGTAGAAATATTTAAAAATAATGCCGTAGTTATATTAACTACGGCATTATTTTTTAGAAATTCCAAATTTATATCGATATTTACCGAGAGTCAACGGCATATTCAATTAGTTGAGCAAGGCGATGGCGTAGGGTTTCTAATCCCAAGCGCTGACTCGCTGAAATAAATACCGCTAGGGGGAATTCTTCTCTAGCTAAAGCTAGTGTCTCACTATTTGCTCGATCGATCTTGTTAAAAATAACTAGCGCCGGGCCAGGAGTTATTGGCATTTGTGCCAAGATTTCTCTGACTGAGCGAATATGACGCAACCAAGCTGGGTGAGACAAATCCACCAAATGTAGTAGGGAATCAGCTTCTGTAACTTCCTCCAAGGTGGCGCGGAAGGCATCCATTAATGATGCAGGCAGTTCGTGTATGAACCCTACCGTATCTGTAATCAGAATTTCCTGATGTTCATTAGTTTCGCCATAAGGAATTACCAAACGCCGGGTGGTAGGATCGAGAGTGGCAAATAGTTGGTCGGCTGTATAAACTTCTGCGTTAGTGAGAGCATTCAGCAAAGTGGACTTGCCAGCATTGGTATATCCGACCAAAGCCACTGAGGGAATTTCTCGATGTTGCCTTCGTTGCCGTAACCGCGAACGATGGGCTTGCAACTGAGTTACTTCTTTTTGCAGTCGGGAAATACGCTGCCCGATCGCACGGCGTTCTGTTTCTAATTTTGTTTCACCAGGGCCACGAGTCCCTATACCACCACCCAATCGAGACATGGTACGACCTCTACCAGCTAATCGCGGTTGCATGTATTCTAGCTGTGCTAGTTCTACTTGCAATTTACCGGCACGAGATTGAGCGCGTTGAGCAAAGATATCCAAAATTACTTCGGTGCGGTCAACTACCCGGATGCCAATTTGCACTTCTAAGTTGCGGACTTGGGAGGGTGAGAGGTCGCGGTCAAAGACGACGAGATTGACTCCTAGTGTTTGGGCAGTTAGGGCAATTTCTTGGACTTTACCTTCGCCAACTACTGTTTGGGGATGAACGCGCGATCGCTTTTGTTGGATTGTCTGTAATACATCTCCGCCAGCAGTATCAACTAAACGCGCCAATTCTACTAGGGTGTCTTGGAATTGTAGGGGAGTTGTCTCACTGGTCATCAGTCCGACAATTAGCACGCGATCGTGGTCAGCATCTACTTCTTGGGCGACAAATTCGCGCTGGAATTCCGCTTCCAGATTTTCTACCAAGTCTACTAAATCCTGGTCTGCTAAATCATCCAAATCCATAGGTGGCGATATATTCCAACTTGGGGTTTGGATTTGTTTAGAGTGAGCGAAGCCGAATTGGCTTTCCTCTACTTTGACAGCAGCAGGACTAGGAATCAGGGTGCGAGAGTCTTGGGGTGTCAGATGAGCTAGATAAGCTTCTTTGACATACCCAGTCGCACCACCTCCCCGCCGTGTAAATCCGGTTCCGGTTATATTTAGGACAACTAGGGCATCTAAGCGTTGCAGCGCCATAGCCGTGAGTGCCGCTTCATTGGGCGGTTCTGCCTTCAAATGGGTGGCAATGCAACGAATACCACTGAGTCGTTCTGCACCGTAACGGGGCAATTCCATCGGTGGTATTTGCGTTTGTCGCGGTGTGCCTACTCCGACGCGAATCACTTGTCCGCGACGGTTGATGTAGGCGCACACAGGCTGATTGACTTCTGTGCTAATTGCTGCCAGACGCTGGGAAAAATCAGGCGTGGTGATGCGATCGCCTGGTATACGCTGGTGATACAGCCGCTGTAGTTGTTTCAGCTGGCTGGACTTCAAACCTTGGAGATTTCCGTAGATAGTTTCTATAGGCGTTTATGACCAGTAAATGGCCCCCCAAATCCTTATATGTCTATTTTACAATAGGGTTGAGGCTGCTATCTATATCTTCTGAGGGATGCATTGTGAATTAGTTCGCGCTGCGTATTAGTTTGACGCTATTTTGGTGATAGTAACCCACAAATCGAGCAATGGTAACAACACGCGCCGCCTCAGAACAAAGGGCTGTATTGAGAAATATCAGCTGGCAGACTTTTGAAACCATGCTAGCGGAGATTGGAGAGGATAGAGCCTCTCGAATCACCTATGATCGCGGAACGCTGGAAATAATGACTCCACTGATGCCGCACGAACATTGGAATTGTTTGTTGAAACTACTCATTTTCGTTTTGGGTGAAGAGTTGAATTTAGAGATTTTTCCTACAGGTTCAACAACTTTGAAACGGGAAGATTTGCGGCGTGGTGCGGAACCAGATAGCAGTTACTATATTCGCAATGAAGCGTTGGTGAGGAACAAATCAGAAATTGATTTGAACCGTGACCCAGCGCCAGATTTAGTAGTAGAAATAGATTTAACGAGTTCTTCGTTGAATAAATTCGATATTTATGGTTCTTTAGGTATTATGGAAATTTGGCGTTATGACGAGGGTGTGCTGTATATTTACCAACTGCAAAAAGGGCAATATATAGAGTGTAATAATTCGCCAAGTTTTGCACAATTGCCTTTAATTGAAATTGGTCGGTTTTTAGAAGAAAGTCAAAGAATTGGCGTGATGAAAATGACGCGGAATTTTCGAGAATGGGTGAAGGGACAAATTTAAGAATTTACGCAGCTACAGAAAGACTGGGGTGAGAGTCTTTCGCCAGTGTTTCACTGCTGTTTGCAACTCTGCCGACAACCAGCTATCAAATTGGGGATAAACTGGCGATCGCGGCACTAATTCCCAGCCAGCAGGCTGTAAAATATTTCTCAAAGCCTGTTCTTGAATATGGGGATAATCGGGATTCACTTCATCTTTTGGCCCAATTCCACCCAAATCCCTAGCACCAGCTTCAATACAAGCGAGTAACCAGCAGTCATCCTTAACTAAATTCGGCGGAATTTGAATACTAATATCTGGCGGTAAAATCTCACGGGCTTTAGCAATTACTTCTGGTAACTGATGGGGATTAAAAGGTGGCGCATCAAAAGTTTGCTGATTTCCAGGACTATGAGGTTGTAGGATAACCTCTTGAATGTGATGGTAACGTTGATGTAAGTTAGATATAGCTTCTAAAGTTTCCCACCAATCATTATCGGTTTCTCCAATTCCCAAAAGTAACCCAGTTGTAAAGGGAATTTGTAACTCTCCCGCCCACTGCAATTGTTGTAAACGAATTTCTGGTAATTTACTCGGTGCGTGTCGATGTACACTCTTTAACAATATTGGCGTTAACTGTTCCAACATCAGCCCCATCGAAGCATTTACACCTTTGAGCTTTTGCATTTCCTCAAAACTCAGAGGCCCCGCATTGGTGTGTGGTAAAAATCCCATTGCAAGCGCTAATTTGCACAAATCATAAATTCGCCCAAACCACGCCTCACGCCTTGGCGAATTGGGATGAACTTCACCGCTGAGGATAAGGATTTCACAGACTTTTTCGCTTGGAAGTGATTTGAAAATAGTTTCTGCATCTGAAAGACTCATCCAGGGACTTTTACCAGGTTCACTACGAAAGTTGCAGTAACTACACCGATTAAAGCATTCGTAAGTGGGAACTATTGTATAAGCAGGGCTATAGGTGACAAGACGATAATTATTAATTGGCATAAGCAGGATAATCTCAAGGAATGCCTTGCTTAAACTATATATAGCAATTCTATCTGATTTGTGAAAATTACTTTGTTGATGAACCAGAGAGGCACAGAGAAGCCGGTGCGTCCTTGCGGTTCCCCGACTTGTAGCAACTGGCACGACACAGAGAGAAGAGTCAACAGAAAATTTTCACAAATGTTTTAGTAATACTATAAATTACCGTGTGACTCTTATTTCTTGCCAAGATATTAGATAAATAAGAACTATTTGCTTTTATAAATTTCTGGTAACTGCCACCAAGGAATATGGGGATATTCGTGATGTTCCTCATGGTAGCCAAAATGATAACAAGTGATAAACGACCACCAAATTGGACGGTTAATAGTTTGGGAACAATGAGGCTGAATATAACCTCCTATGGGTTCCCTATGGGGGAGAAAAGTCCCAAAATAAAATAATTGGAATGAACTTAAAAGCGAAGGAATTACCCAAAAATACGTTAGATTGGCAGTGGGTATATGCAGAATGTAATTATTAAAGTGATAGATAGTAGTCAAGGCAATGATTTGTCCCCAACTCCAGTAACCCTTCATAAAATGAAAATACCACGCGAAGAAATTTTTGTATTTACCATTATGAAAATCTGGGTCTATTTGGCTTGCTGGATTGTGGTGGTGTATCCAATGTTTTTTTAATAATTTTTTGTATGGTAAAAGACCATAAAGAGATAAGGTTAATGTCCCAATCAAATGATTAATCTTGGTGTTTTGGGGAAACACTACCCCATGCATAGCATCATGAGATGTAATAAATAATCCTGTATATAAAAATGTTTGCCAAAGGATGCTAGGCAATAGCATCCAAAATGTTAACTTGGAGATGTCAAGGGAAAGTAATAAACTCAGGCTAATGACCCATGCAGTAATAATGATAATCGCAATGAAAAGTCCCTTAAACTGAGATTTATTTTTCCCTACTGTGGTCAGTTTTGTTTGATGATTGGGTGGTTGTTCTAATTGAATCACGCTTTTACTCCTCCTAGTATTCAGATGAAAATTCCTAAAATATAGTCACGACAAAAAGCACTAACCACCATTCAGAAAACTCTATTAGTGGTCAGTGTTTTGGATTGGACAGTGCCAATACTCTAATAATATGTACAAACATTAAGATACTTTAACTATTATTACACATAGAACCGCTATACCCAAAACTGTTTTCGGTTGAGAAGCAAAAAGTATAAATAACAACGCTGATAATTTTAGTGTTTACAGAAAATAGTGTTTCTATTTGGTGATTTATAAACAGATAAGCCTTAAAAATAAATAGAGGTTTATATAATAGTTAGCGGTAAAAGCAGGAATTTACATTAAGTAATTTCCTGCTTTAGTTGTAGCTTTTGAAGGCACAATGTGAGTAAGTACTGAAAAAATTACCATGTTCCAAAGTTCGGACTAAAGACATTTTCTCGTTAGAAAAGGCAGCCTTTTATATTGGTAGAGATTTGCAGAGAATCAACTAGGACTTACGCCAACAATGGGCAAAACCCTTATTTTCAGGTAGAGGAAATTCATGAATTGCCTTTACAGTATGTGGTTTTGCGTAAATCCTATAAACGTCTAGGCTTTTTTTTGTCTTTGTAATTTTGAGATAACTGTATTTTTCAGCAAATTTTGCTATCGTGACTCACATTCTCGTTTAGTCACATAATGGCGATAGCGAAACATTGCTTCTAATTGCGCTTGCACTAACCAACCACTGACAAATTCAACTGTCCCTCCACCAGGCATAGAGAAGGAAATAGCATCAGTCAGCCTAGTTTTGCCAGCTTCCGATTCAAATTCATGTCGATGTACCCAAGACTCAAAGGGGCCAGATATCTGTTCGTCTGTAAACAGGCGATATTTGTCGCATTCAGTATGACGCGCTAACCAAGTTAATGGTAATGGGCCGAGAAACAGACGAAATTCTGTGATAGCGCCTACGTTTAGCCCTCCCTCACGACGAACTATTTGGACTGGCTGCCAAGGTGGATTCAGCATTTGCAAAATATCTGGCCTTTCATGAAATTTCCAAACTACTTCTGGTGAGGCATTAATTACTGAGGAATGTTTAAAGTGCAGCATGGAAAGAAAAACCTAAAATTCAACTTTCGGATTCTGTATCAATCTCGATATCTAGGGTATCTTCATTAACCCTCACATACAAAATATTCGGGTTACAGCAAACTTGGCAATCTTCTACATAAGATTGCTGTCCTCCAGCACTCAAATCAATAAAAGTTAAGTTTGGTTCGCCACAATAGGCGCAGTAATACTCAGCTGTGTTTTGCATCAAGTTTTTGGGATTGGGAATTGGGCATTGGGAATTGGGAATTGGGCATTGGGCATTGGGCATTGGGCATTGGGAATTGGGTATTTTCCTTGTCCCTTTGTCCCCTTGTCCCCTTGTCCCCTTGTCCCCAGTCCCTAGTCTCTAGCCCCCAGTAACGACTGTAGTTCTTTTGGAGATGGGTTGATATAACTCTGAGCATCAGCCAAATGCTTTAGTAGTGTAGACTGTGGTAGAGGCCCTTGCAAGTGACTCCAGGGTAATATTTGGTCTGTAGGCCAATCGGCGTGGACGTAGAAATCTAAGCTGGGGATTTGTCCTTTGAGTTGCTTGAAAGCACGTTTGTAGCTACCCAAGGAGTCGCCAAAGTCACGGGTAAGTTGAAGAAGTTGGGAGAGTCTGCGATCGCCTCTCGACAACAAAGCTTGTATAATCGACCAATTATAGCTTTCTGGGCGAAACTCTATCCCCTGCGGTTTTAGCTGTTTTTGCAAAAACTGTAAGCGCTTTTCTGCTTGACGATTTACCCCAAACCATTGAAATGGTGTGTGTGCTTTGGGTACAAAGGTGCTGCATCCAAATGTTAGGCGTAATCCTGGTGCAGCTTTTTTGATATTACGCATCATCGTCACGGTTTGCTCTAAATCTTCTGCTTCTTCACCGGGAATTCCTGCCATTCCGTAGAGTTTCAAGCTTTTTAAGCCCCCAGCTTTGGCATTTATCGCTGCTTGGATAATTTCGTCGTTATGCAGCTTTTTGTTGACAATTTGCCGGATTTTCTCAGAACCACTCTCTACTGCAATGGTAAGCGATCGCGTGTCTCGTTTCGTCAAAGTTTCTGCTAGCTGGACTGTTACGGTATTTGTTCGCACTGAGGCAATACTGAGACGGACATCATCGTACTTTGGCTGACTAATATAATCTAGCAAATCTTCAAACTCTGGATGCTGAGTTACAGAAGCCCCCAATAATCCTAGCCGATTTGTGACTTCTAAACCTTTTGCGATCGCGGGAATTAAAGAATCTTCCAGACTGGCTGTTCTAAAAGGCAGTGTGAGATAACTCGCCAAACAAAAGCGGCACATTTCTGGACAGCTTCTCACCACTTCCACCATGTAAATATTTTCCCATGCGGCTTTTTCGGTGACTACAGTCGAAGCCGATAGAGTATTTCCCCGATAAGTCTGCTTTTGCACCACTGCGGGGATTTCGGAAGAAATTGGTTTAATTGACTTGACTGCACCATCTTTTGTGTTATATTCGACTTCATACAAACTGGGAATATAAATTCCTGGGATTTGTGCAAGTCTTTTTAGTTGAGTTTGTCTAGAAGCATTTCTGACTTCTTTGTATGCTTCAATGAAATTTCCTAGTAGGTTTTCGCCATCCCCCAGTAAAATTACATCAAAAAAATCTGCGAAAGGTTCGGGGTTAGCTGTGAGAACGGGGCCACCACCAAAAATTATCGGATGAGAATCATCACGAGAAGTTGCTTGAATGGGAATTTCTAAAGATTCCAGTAAATTTAAAATATTCACATAATCCAGTTCCCAGGAAATTGAAAATCCGACAATTTCTGGTGTTCTGGGGAGTTGTTCGTGAGTATCTGTAAACAGGCGACTCACCTGTACATCATCACGCATTGCCAGAGTTGCCCAAACTACCTGATAGCCAAGGCTAGTGATACCTACGCTATATTCATTGGGAAAGGCGAAGATTATGGGGATAGCGTTGGTGTCTGGGGTGGTAGGGGTGAATAAGAGGCGTTCAGATTCAAATACAGATGAAGTCATGATAATTCGTAATTCGTAATTCGTAATTAATACAGTTAGACTCAGGCTGACTCAGGCTATATACAGACAGATTGCAATTGATTTTCTTCCTATTATTCACAGAATATATCCTCTTTATGGTGTCAGAGGTTTTAGTTATGAGCAGGGTTATCTATATTTAATTTTAAGCCATAGAATTATCAAGTTAAAAAACAATGTCACACTATTAGCAAGAATAATTGGCAAGGCTTGTAGATAGATTCCGTAGATTAACCATAAAAAAACACCAATTATGAATGTAATCAGTGTAACCAAAGAAACATCTTTTGCTGATTTTGTTTGCCATGTTTTAAACATCTGTGGCAAAAAAGAAATTGTGGTTGTTGTGGCAGCCGCTAATCCTAGAATTGTCAGAAAATCCATTTATGTAAACCTATAAGATAAAGTTTCTATTGGTTAAAATTTTTAGAGACTGATTTTCATTAAAACTTACGCAAACAATAATCACAGCAATGATTTTCAGTTAGGGGCAATCCTCTGTAGAAAGCTGCTTTGCGTCTACATGAATTGTCCCTAATGATGTAGTTTTGCGTCAGTATAATTCATAATACTGGATTAATGTCTTCGGTTTTACATTGTGGCGTAACGTAGAAAGTGGAAAAAAGAAAAAGGGAAAAATTTTAAATCTTTTCCCTTCTTCTTTAAGCCTTAGCCTAATCATGAAAAAATATATGATTGACGCTAGTGAAATCGATTAATTAATTCTTCACGGGATAACTGCAATAGTAAAGGCGTAAACTCTTCTGGTGGTAACGTCAATAAAGGTTCAATAATTTCTTGAAGTTCATTATCTATTTCACCAAAACGAAATTTGAGCAAGTTTTCCACCACCAAACGTTCTCCCTGCTGAATTCCTTGTTGTTTAGCCTGTTCTCGGTCTTGTTGGTAAAGTGGTGCTAATCGCATAAGTAATTCCCTATCTTCCTCATCTTGATTTTGAGTGACTTGTAAGTTTTGCTGCAAGTTGTACAGCAATTCTAACGCTGCTTTTCGGAAAGGATTATCTGGAGTCAGTGCTTCTAGTTCGTCAATTGCTTGCTTTTGAACGTTCCCTCTACCGATGATTCTCAGCCATAAGGTTTCTGATATGGAAGGCAACTGATGAATTGCTACTATTACGGTACGTAAATATTCTGACATGAAGTAGATTCCAGGTAGGTAGTCAACTTTTGGGTTAGCACCAAATCCTGATAAGAGTTGCGCTGATGCTGTGGGGGTAAGAATCCATAATTTTGGTAAATCAGATTCTAGAATGCGTGTTTTATTTCGATTTGCTTGTCGTTGTAAATCGCCACGTACCTCTAATAATTTTAAGAGGCAATCGCAAATTTCTGTAGCTGAGGCTGCGTTACGAAAGGGTTCAAATAGAGAAGGGGTAGTGACAAGTTAACCTAATAATCCGAGGGTTTCAGGAATGTTACTTGGTTGTGGTTTTGGGATGAAATAAACGTCAATTTGTCTAACTTCTCCTGCAACTCGTCTAGCTGCTTGGACTTCGCCGTAAGGAGTGAGTAATTGTTCGAGATAGTCTTTGGCGAATTGGTCGTGAATAAATCTGGTCATGTGTTGATAGTTTGGTGATGCAAACCAGTTTATTTACCATTGTCTGACGATTTTTTGAGATAAGATTTAGCCCAAACATATCGTTTTGAATCTTTTTTCAGTAAATATTCTGCGGCTTCATGTCGTTTATTCTCGTCTTTTGTACTCCTGATTACTCGTTTTCTTTCAGCATCTATATCTTCAATTTCTGCCCCACGTTGAATGGCTTGTTCAAACCAATAATCTCCTTTTGGATAGTCACCTCTGTCATAACATATAGCACCCATTAAAGTATAAGGTTGATGACTATTAGGATGATACTCCATAGATTTGTTCGCACAAATTTCTGCATCAGCTAAGTTATGCGTATCTCTGAATGCTGCACCTCTGGTAACTAAAATTGCTGACTTAAGATTTCTTTGTTTGATTTGGCTTAAGTCTAAGTTAGTAAGTTTTAATGCCTGTTCCGGTTCATCTGCTTTGCGCCAATAACTACTAGCTGTGGGAATATGCCATTGATATCCAGGTGAAACTCCTCCTCATAAAATTCTGCCTCTAGCCTGTAATATGCAAGAGCAATTTTTCCGCCACGAGATAATAGTTCCTCTTCTATAAGCTGCAAAACCAACTTAGGATCTAGCCGTTCTTTTTTCTCTAATTTGACCATGATCGCGTAAAATGGCTCTAGCGGAAGTGAAGGATCTATCAATCCATATTTTCTCTTCAGAATAGCGAAGTGCTTTTGTTGAGCGAGAATAATGATATCTTCACGTCTATTATTTTGTAGCCAGTCAATTTCTGATTCATTAAGTAGTTCTCCGAAATCTATCTTAAATTTTAGGGTAGAGGCATATTTTTCATTTGCAATTTCTATAATCTCAGTCAGCTTGCGTTTTTTGAGGAAGTTAATATCCTGTTCACCTAACTGATTAGACAATTCAAGCCTTTTGAGAATTTTATACAGGTGACTCTTAGGCGTTAAATCCTGATACTCAGTTGCTTTATACTTAGCTTTCAAGGCAGCAAATTCTCGTGTTTGTTCCAATTCTTGAGCAATGGCAATTGTTTCGCTAAGTCCTTGTTGTTCTAGCCAGTTAATTTCTGAGTCACTTAAATTATTTTTTGCGTCAATGTTTTGCAGTATTGGATATAACGGACTGGATAATAATGAGTCTGAATGTTTAATCGCTTGGTATTTATTTTTTAACTCAGCAAACTGAGCTTCTTTTTCTGACTCCTGTTGCCTAAAAATTTCTTCTGTCTCAAATAGCTCTTGCTTTATCAACCATTCTAATTCAAGGGTGCTTATTCTTTGTTTGCTTTCCAGTTTATTGAGAATTTTATATAGTGGACTATTAATTGATGAACCTTGGTATTTTGTAGCCCGGTACTTTGCCTTCAAAGCAAAAAAATGCCTCTCCAATTCCATTTTATGAACAAGTGCTACTGTCGCACCAAGCCCATTATTTTTTAGCCATTCAATCTCTGAATCCATTAGTGGATTCCCTGAATGAAACTTCCAAAGGATTGGATACAGAATAATAGAAATATTTTTGAAAGCTCCTGATAATTTAGGTACTTGATACTGAGATTTGAGATGGGAAAATTCATTTTCTAGTTTTCTAAGTTCTTCTAACTTATATTCCTGCTGTTGGCAAACGATTTCAACTGTTTCAAAAAGTTCTTGCTCTCTTAACCAATCAAACTCTAATGTAGTTAGCTCAATTCCTAAATCAACTTTTCGCAATATAAGATACAGAAGACTAGAGTGTGATGAATCGTTGTATTTAGTTGCTTGGTATTTGGACTTTAGGCTGGTAAAGTGTTTTAAACGATTTTGATACTCTTTGTCTGTATTGATAGCAGCAGTCATAGTACTCAGCTAATGTGTTATCCGCTACTATAGCAATCTCAGTAAAAAACGGCGAGTCAGTCACCCACCGTTCTTGTTTGCGGTGCTTGCTCCTGTTTAAGTCGCCTTAAAATTGTCGCAGTGATATAACCTCACAGAAAATCAGGAATTAAAATCTTAGCAGGAGGCACAATAAGCTGGAACGATTATCAAAACATATCGTTAAGAATCCCGTTGCCTTTAAGCTAGGGAATGTCGAAATCCAGGAAAATTACATGAATGCTGAAGAATTATTAAACCAAGGATTAAACCACAGTTTACAAGGGGATTATCAAAAAGCGATCGCTACTTTCAACCACGCTATAGAAATCAATCCCAATTTTGCCATAGCTTACTATCACCGAGGTAATGCTCGTTACTTTTTAGCAGATTATCAAGGAGCGATCGCAGATTATAATCAAGCATTGCAAATCGATCGTAATCTCGCCCAATCTTACCACAGTCGGGGTAATGCCTACTTTGCCTTAGAAAAATATGACGAAGCGATCGCTGATTATATCCAAACAATAGAAAATAGTACCCAGTTAGCTGATAATATCAATATTGATATTGCCAATGCTTATCATAATCGGGGTGTGGCTTGTTTTGAAAAAGGCGATCGTCAAGGAGCAATCGCAGATTTTCAACAAGCTTTACAATGGCATCCCAATTTTGCCGCAGCATACAGCAATCGAGGTAATATTCACCATATCTTAGGAAATTTTCACGAAGCGATCGCAGATCATGACCGAGCATTACAATTAGATCCGAAGTTGGCGGAGGCTTATCATAATCGAGGTAATGCCCACTACTCTTTAGCAGATTATCAAAGTGCGATCGCAGATTACAACCGCGCTTTAGAAATCAACCCCAGGTTTGCTGGAGCATATTACAATCGAGGTTTGGTTCTTGCTCATCTCAAAGAATATCACCGAGCAATTGAGGATTTTAACCAAGCGCTAAAGTTAAATCCTGATGATGTGCAAGCCTATTGTGAGCGGGGTCTTGTCCGTAGTACTCTTGAAGACTATAAGGGTGCGATCGCAGATTATGACCGAGCCTTACAAGAAAATCCGACTCTAGCTTTAGTATATGGCTTTCGGGCCAATGATCTGCGCCGACTGGGAGATTATCAAAGCGCAATAGAAGATAGCAATCGTTTATTACAACTCAATCCTAGTTTAGCTGAAGGATATTGCGATCGCGCGGCGGCTCGTCGTTCTTTAGGAGATCATAAAGGAGCAATTAAAGATTACGATCGGGCTTTACAGATTAATGATAACTTAGCCGCAGCTTATTATGGTCGAGGGATTGCCCGTGAAGCTCTGCAAGATTTACAGGGTTCAATTGACGATAACACCCAAGCAATAGAGTTAATTCCTGAATTTTCGCAAGCGTACTGCAATCGAGGAAACGCTCGTCGGCTTTTGGGGGATGAACAAGGAGCGATCGCAGATTATAATCAAGCATTAGCAATTAATCCTGATTTAATTGAAGCATATTACAACCGAGGTTCAACGCATTATGCTTTAGAAGCTTATGAAAATGCGATCGCAGATTACACCCAAGCTTTACAAATAAATCCTCAATCTGCTGCATTTTACAGCGATCGCGCCAATGCTCGCTATGCCCTAGAAGATTATCAAGGGGCAATAGAAGATTATAGTCGAGCGATCGCGATCGACTCTAGTTTTGCTGAAGACTGGTACAATCGGGGTCGTAGCCGTTCTCTATTGAGAGATTTACAGGGAGCGCTTACTGACTTAAATCAAGCTTTACAGCTTCAGCCTCATTGGGCTTCAGCTTATATTCTTCGAGCAGATGTCTACCAAAATCTGGGTGATTCTCAAAGAGCAATTGCGGATTTCCAGAAATCCGCAGACTTGTATTACCAAGAGGGAAATATTCAGTATTATCAACAAATTATTGAGCTTATTGAACAGATTCGATAAATTGGGAATTGGGAATTGGGAATTATCCTTATCCCCTTGTCCCCCAATACTGGCGGCTTAAGGCAAGAGACGCGATGAATCGCCGTCTCTACAAAATATTAATTATTGTAGAGACGGCGATTTATCGCGTCTTTGCGACATATAATTTTCATCGGAAAACCTTAACAAAACCGTATTTCCTTGTCCCTACTCCCTTGTTTCTTCAAAATGAAAGCGTTCCATGAAGCGCCTGTCAATACAATCTTTGTAATGCCATAAAAGTTTATGAGGTGGTAAAGTGATGATGCCTTTGGTTAAGATTGCTCGTTTGTCTCCTGTACCAATTAAACTTAAATATTGTTTTTGTGGCTTATAAGGTTTGAGCGACTTTCCTAACAAAATTCGCTGCAAATTCTCAAATAAAGGTTTACCTTGTCTAACAGCAAACACCCCAGCTTTCGAACGCGGATAATTTACCATTGTGGCGATGTCACCAGATGCAAATACCTGCGGATGCGTTTGAGATTGCAATGTGTCTTCTACCAGAATAAAACCTTGTTCATCAGTTCCTAGTCCCGCATTTTTTAACCATTCAGGTGCTGAAGCTTGTGTCACCCAAAAAATTTTATTACATTCTAATATCAAACCAGATTCGCACTTAATCTCAAATATTTCTCTAGTTTGCTTGTGGTTTATAGGTGCGATATTACACACACTTTCTCCAAGATGTAGCTCAATACCTCGCTGGGTGAGAATTTGCTGAATTTGATGCCGTACTGATTGATGGTAATTGGGCATCAGTTCCATCTGACGATGAAATAAATGCATTTCCAGATTGGGAATTTGTTGAATCTGATGTAAATGAGATTGCATCGCCAACGCCAATTCTACACCGCCAGCACCACCACCTGCGATCGCAATCCTAATCAGTTCTTGAGGATTTTTACCTACAGCCGCAATTAGTTCATCCCAATGTTCCAATAGCTGCGATACTGGTTTAGCTGCGATCGCATATTCTGCTGCACCTGATACAGACACTCTGGCCGGAGTGCTGCCAATATCAATAGACAGCACATCAAAATCTACCACCAATCCGTTAGCACAGAGAACTTTGTTGTTTTCCAAGTCTAGAGCAACTACTCTGTCAATATACAAATTTGCTTGAGCAAAGTTTGCTAAGGGTTGCAAATCAATATGACATTCATCATGGGTGTAAAATCCAGCAATGTATCCTGGTAACATTCCAGAGTAGGCTGTCTTTTGATTTGCACTAATCAACGTCAAACGCACTCCGGGTAACGGCTTCGTTCCGAACATTTTCAGGGCAATTGCATGGCTGTGTCCGCCACCAATTAGCACTAAGTCTTTAACTATCGTATGTTGACAGTCATCATTAATTCTTTTCATGCTGTAAAAAATATTTCATCAATTTATAACAGTCATTTATCAAAAATAAGTCCAGGGATACATACTTTTGTAGAAAAATTTAACCCAAATCAGCATAAGTTGCTAAAAGAACGTTTAAGAATAGCAATTGAACAACTAGAAAATAACATAATAGAACCCAGTCTAGCTGTAATTAATGATTTAGAGAAAATTGCCCAAAATCATCCACAGTATCACTGGATAATTATGAATACTCTTACTAATTTTGTCCGAAAAAATACTATTCATGTATCTCAAGAAGAAGCAATAAACAACCTGTCAGTAAAAGTTCGTGCAGATATTCAAGCAGCCCTCACTATTATCGCTAGAAGAAATGTAAATAAAGACCCAGAAAATGAACAGCTTGATTTGAGTCACACGGACATGAGAGGAGTAAATCTGAATAGAGCGAATCTACAAGAGGCAAACCTCTATCAAGCTAATCTTGCTGGGGCGAACCTCACAGAAGCTAATCTTGCAGGAGCAATTCTCAGTGCAGCTAACTTAGAAGGTGCTAACTTATATTTAGCTAATCTAGAAGGGGCAATCTTTAGTGCAGCTAACCTAAAAGGAGCTAACCTAAAAGGAGCTAACCTCCATTATGCAAGCTTATATCTAGCTGATTTACATGGGGCAATTCTCAATGATGCCATACTTGATGGGGCAAACTTGAGAGAAGCTAAATTATCTGAGTAAAACACCATTTTTGCAAGGCGAAAATTAAAAGGAAGAAAGCTTCCAGTGCAAGCTTTTCAATAATTGTTCAATTTTTGCCTTAATTCCGAAGTATATTCAATATTATTACTTAGTTAAAGAGGTATTCGGACACCTATTATAATTTTCTGTTAAATGGTATACTATTTTTTCCAAACATCTAAGTAATAATTCTAAGTTGTAAGGAAAATTTTTACCATGTCTTCTAAAAAGACAGACACTCTGTTGAATTGGTTCATAACTATAACAGTTTTCTTTGGTTTCTCACTGACTGTAATTTTCTTTGCTTTGTCTAGTATTAAAGAATTGTCAATTCAGGAAAAAATTCAGTATAGAAACCAAGCTTTAACAACTACTGCAATAGTTTTCCTGGCATCAGCAGCAATGTTTAATACCTATTATTCAGCAAAGCGGGCCCAAGCGATGCATAAAAATGCGATCGCAGCTGAGAAAAACCTCGAAATTAGCGTTCAGAATGCCAAACTGAATCAAGACAGATTGACTTCAGAACGCTTTATGGGCGCAATTGCCCAACTTGGTCATGATAAAATTGAAACCCGAACAGGTGCAATTTATGCATTAGAAAGGGTTGCTCAGGATTTTCCTAAAGAACACTGGACAATCATGGAAATCCTCACTGCCTTTGTGCGCGAAAATGCACCTATCCAGGCGGTGAAGGGAGAGCAACAAAAACCAGAATATTCACCAGATGCTTACTCAGGTAAGCGTAGAGGTGGGTCGCGTCCGACACAACAGTTGGAGCAAAACCTCCATGAAGAATTGCCAATAATCCGCACCGATATTCAAGCAGCCTTAACTGTCATCGGTAGGCGTAATTTACTCGAAGACCCAAAAGACCAGAAACTTGATTTACGTCATATCGACATCAGACGAGCAGACTTGCTAGGAGTGAATCTGCAACAAGCCGATTTACGTGGTTCTGATCTGAGTGGGGCTGACTTGCGGGGAGCCGACTTGAGTGAGGCTGACCTCAACGGTGCTAAACTCGTTAGGTCTATTCTCTATGAAACCAAATTCTTAAAAGCCAGTCTCTGTGGAGCTAATCTGTGTTGGGCTAATCTCAACCGGGCTAATCTGTCTGGGGCCAACCTGCGTTCAGCCAACCTTTCTGGAGCAAGTCTGCGTGTAGCGAATCTCCAAGGAGCAAACCTTTATAAAGCTAACTTGCAACAAGCAACTTTAAAAGTTGCCAACCTCTCTGGAGCAAAGTTGTTTTTAGCTAACTTGCAAGGTGCAAAACTGGGTAAAGCCAATTTAAATCTAACGGGTTTGATTGGTGCTAACCTTTCGGGGGCTAACCTAAATGGAGCCAACCTTTCTGGGGCTAATTTGAATGCAGCCAAACTCCACCAAACAGAAGTTTATTTTGCCAATCTCTCAGAAGCCAGTTTAACCGAAGCTGACCTGCATCAGGCAAACCTGATTGGAGCTAACCTGCATAGAGCGACTTTTTATCAAGCCAACCTGACACAGGCTAACCTGATGGGAGCTAACTTTTTAGAAGCTGACCTTCGTGATGTCAAACTCGAAGGGACAATTTTAACAGGGGCTAAAAACTTAGAGTTGCACCAGATTAGAAAAGCACTTGGCGATCGCACCACTCGTCTACCTGATTATATAGAACCACCGACAGATTGGCCGCAATCAGGTTGAATTATCACCGCATCATTAGTTATTTGGGCGCATTCTACCGATTTCACTTAATGCTATAGTTTTTACCAAAAGTCTCTGTAAATATTTCGGAGATGAGGAAGAAACATAATTTATGTCTGATAACAAGACAGACACACCCAGAAATTCGTTTATAGTTCTAATTTTATTTATTGTATTGTTTATTATTTCATCCGTTATAGTCGGTTCCTTTGTCTGGCATATACCTCCAATAGATGAACGAGTAAAAAATGAAACGGAAGCGCTAAAAACTACTGCGACAATTTTCGGCGCAATTGCAGTGTTTATCAATGCTTACTATGCAGCCAAGCGTGCGGAAGCTATGGATAAAAGTGCTGAAGCTGCAAATAAGAGTGCTGAGGCTGCAAATAAAAGTGCTGAAGCTGCTTTAATAAATGCAGCCTCAGCACAAGACAAACAAATCGCAGAACGCTTTGCCAAGGCTATTGAACAGCTTGGAAATGAAAAGATTGAAACGCGATTAGGTGCGATTTATACTCTAGAACGAATTGCTAAAGATTCTACTCAAGATCACTGGACAATCATGGAAGTCCTCACAGCTTTTGTGCGAGAGAATGCTCCTTTGATGGATTTTTCCGAGAAAAATACAGGAAATTCGGACTCATTAGGAAATTCGGACTCATTAATAATAGTCAATACTTGGAATTATCAAAAACCAAAGGAGATAGAGCAAAAACCAAAACTTCAGACGGATATTCAAGCTGCTCTTACCACAATTGGACGGCGCAAGTCTGAGAATGACCCAGAAAATCAGAGACTGGATTTACGTAATATCGATATTAGAGGAGCAGACCTCAGGGAAGCCAAATTGCAAAAGGCAGACCTCAGGGAAGCCAAATTGCAAAAGGCAGAACTCACTAAAGCCAATCTCCAAGGGGCAGATATGTTTGGTGCTAACCTGCAAGAGGCAAACCTTAAACAAGCTAACCTTGAAGGAGCAAAACTAATTGGCATCAATCTGCGAAAGGCAAACCTTGAGTTCGCCAACCTGCAAGGAGCAGACCTTATACTAGCTAATCTGCAAGAGGTATTTCTCAGAGAGGCCAATCTGCAAGGAGCAAACCTTAGGCAAAGCAACTTGCGAGGGGCAAAACTGAATGGAAGCAATTTACGAGAGGCATTCCTTGAGGAAGCCAACCTAGAAGAAGTATTTCTCATGAGAGCCAATTTACGAGAGGCATTCTTTGAGAAAGCCAATTTACAAAAGGCATTTCTTATCGGAGCCAATCTTCAAGGAGCAGACCTCACGGAAGCCAACTTACAAGAAGCAATTATCAAGGAAGCTAACCTGCAAGGGGCAATACTCAGGGGAGTGAAAAACCTAGAACAACACCAGATTGAATTGGCAAAAGGCGATCGCACAACAATCTTACCGGAAAATCTTCAACCACCCAAACACTGGCAAGCTTAAATTTCACCCTCTGAACCTCAATCTTGACCCTCTGAACCTCAAACGTGAGTTTTTTAAAATACAAAGTTGACTAAAGTAACATCTTATTTCCAATTAATATGGACATTTCAATTGCGTAGAATAGCTTCGTTTCACGCACAACAGCATTGTGCCTCTACCGCTAACCTCCGTAGTTCAGGGGATGTTTGAAAAATAAGTTGTGATGGATTTCATAGATGATTTCCATTAAGTAGATTTAAGTACTTGACAAGTACTTCCGTATTTGTACGCTATCAGATATTTATAGATACTCTTAAAATCAACCTAAATTTATTTCCGTAAGGAGCCAGATATGAAGACTTATGACATATCTTTTATAAAGACAAATGGACTCACGACTTTTTTGGTATTGATCTCAATTATATTTATTTTCTCAGCAACTCTTATTCTCTCATTATTTGAAAGTATTGAAGGATTTTCAAATCAGGAAAAAATAGAATATATTAATCAAGCATTAACAACTCTTGCCATAATTATTGGAGGACTGGCATTAATTACTAATGCTTACTACACTTCCAAACTTTCCCTAGATGAGAATCAAAGTCTGTTAACACAACTCCTTGCTGGGACGCTAGCTTGGGATAAGAATATCGTAACTGGTATCAATAACACACAACCAACTCCAGAAGAGATTGTTCCAGAACGTTTTTGTAAAGCGATTGAACAACTGGGAAATGAAAAGATTGAAACACGATTTGCCGCCATTTATGCTTTAGAACAGATTGCTAAAGATTCTCAGAAAGACCATTGGACAATTATGGAAATTCTCGCTGCTTTTATCCGCGAGAATTCTCCGGTGAATCATGAATATGAGAACGATTCAGAGGAGTCATCAAAACTTCCTACAGATATTCAAACAGCCTTAACTGTCATTGGACGACGCGATGCATATAAAGATCCGGTAAATCAGAAACTGGATTTACGCAATACAGACCTCCGTAATGCAGACTTAACGGAAGCTAACCTCTCTAGGGCAATCCTCGTAGGAGCTAACTTACAATGGGTCAATTTTACACGAGCAAATCTCTCGGAGGCTGACTTATCAGTAACCGATCTTTGTGGTTCAATCTTCTATGAAGCAAACCTCTCAAAGGCAATCCTTCCAGAAGCCAATTTGCAAGGAGTAGTCCTCAGAAAAGCAAACCTCTCAAAGGCAATTCTTTATGATGCCAATTTAGAAGGGGCAATCCTTTGTGATGCTAACTTGACAGGGGCAATCCTATGTGATGCTAACTTAGAAGGGGCAATTCTTTGTGATGCTAACCTCTTTGAAATAAATTTTGAGGGTAGCAACCTCCAAGATGCCAACCTGATTGGTAGTAACCTGCAAAGAGCAAAACTTGCTGGAGCCAACTTAGAAGGTGTGTTACTCAGTACAGCTAATCTGCAAGATGCGAACTTCCAAGAAGCCAACCTCTCTAGGGCAAACTTGAGCGGATGTGAAAACCTAGAATTACAGCAGATTGAAGAGGCAATTGGCGATCGCACAACAATCTTACCGGAAAATTTGAACATACCACAACAGTGGCAGTAAAGAAGCCCTAGCGAATAGAATTCATGGCTATACAAACGAGAACGACTAAGAGAAAATAAAGTTTTTTAACCCGCGCAGGCGGGTTTTGTTTGTGTCGATGTAGTTTAGAATTGCTTTTTTAACTGTTACACCTACCGACATCTGTCCATAACTGAAGTTCGGTTAATAGCTCAAGTCCACTCAAGTGGACTGAATCGATCGTTTAGTCCACCTAAGTAGACTTAAGCTATAGGACTAGTATTTGATTTCTGAAAAGATACGTAGGGTGTGTTAGCGACAGCGTAACGCACGATCGTCAAGGGTTTGGTGCGTTACGAACTGCGTTCTAACACACCCTACAATACCTAGTTTTGTTCAAAAATCAAATATGATTCCTATATAGGAATCATATTTGATTGATTAAAAAATCTAAGTATATGTGGACAACATAGCCTTAAAAAGGGGAATTGGAATCAAAGTCCCGCTTTTTAAAAGAGATTTAGAGAGATATAGAACTTTTGATACTGACAAGGAGATGTTTAAAACATTATCTTAAGAACGAATTGGTATTTGGAATAAAATATATCATTAAAAATGAGAAATCTCTCAAACCTAAAGATGTTTTTTAGTAATTTAAACTTATTTGTTTTTCATAACAAAAGACTTTTGACTGAATTTGCCTCTGATTGTTGGCGCTGTTACAATCGGTTATTTTGAAACCGTTTACTATATCTAAGTACTTTCAAAAAACCAAACTAATTCATCAGTAACATAAGTTTATTAATACTGAGATTAGCATGTTCTTATCCTATAAGGCTAAATTGGAGTATTTTACTAAATTCTCAATGATTTCCTTTTTTTGAACTCATAATCAATAAATGAACAATAACTAACTAATTAACAAAGGAAGTAAAGATTAGTAAAAAAAATAAATAATTAATAGTAGAAATTTAATCAATTCAGTTTTTTCTGCGCCACTAGTTAAGAGGTAATCTATGGTGCGAAACTCAAAGCTAGGGTACAGAACGTTCCCTAAATATATTCTGCGTCCATCCGTTGCTATAGGTATAATTGCATCTTTATTTGTTGGCGGAATAAGTTTTTATATAGTAAAGCGCTGGCAAAATTATGTAAATTCAGAGACACAAGCGCCAGCAACACAATTGCCACAGTTAAAAACGGTAACAGCTTTAGGACGGATTGAACCACAGGGAAAGGTAATTAAACTCTCTGCTGCGGTGTCTGCGGAAGGAAGTCGGGTAGAAGAGTTGTTAGTAAAGGAGGGGGATAGGGTAAAAGCAGGACAGGTAATTGCGATTTTGAATAGCCGCGATCGCTTGCAAGCAGAATTAAAAGAGGCGCAGGAACAAGTGAAAGTAGCCCAGGCAAACCTAAACCGTACCCAAGCAGGTGCTAAACGCGGTGAAATTGCTGCCCAAAAAGCTGCGATCGCTCGCACAGAAGCAGAACGTCAAGGTAATATTAATGCTCAAGCAGCAACAATTGAGCGATTTCAAGCCCAACTGCGTAACGCCCAAGCAGAAGACGAGCGTTATCAGCAACTATATCAACAGGGTGCAATCTCTGCTTCTCAACGGGATAGTAAGCGTTTAAACTTAGAAACCGCCCAAAAAAGCCTGCAAGAAGCGCAAGCACAATTAAATCGTACCCAATCAACTAGCCAGCAACAGGTAAAAGAAGCTACTGCAACCCTTGAGGAAATTGCTGAGGTGCGAGGAGTAGATGTAGAAGCTGCCCAAGCAGAAATCAATCGTGCCGTAGCAGCCATGAATCTGGCAAAAGTCAATCTCAAACAGGCCCAGGTGCGATCGCCCCAAAATGGACAGGTATTTGAGATCCATACCCATCCTGGCGAATTAGTCTCAAATGATGGCATTGCTGATATCGGACAAACCAATCAGATGTATGTCATAGCCGAAGTCTACGAAAGCGATATCGGCAAAGTGCATTCCGGCCAGCAAGTGCGAATACTCGGTGATTACCTCCCAATTGAATTGCAGGGAATCGTAGATCGCAAAGGCTTGCAAGTGCGACGGCAGAATGTCATTAACACAGATCCCGTCAGCAATATCGACAACAGAGTAGTAGAAGTCCATATCCGGCTAGATGAAACCTCCAGCCGAAAAGCTGCCACCTTAACCAATATGCAAGTTAAGGCAGTAATTGAATTGTGAAAAATCAGGGATTGGGGACTAGGAAAAAGTTTTCCAATCCTAGTACCCAATCCCCAGTCCCCATTCCCCAGTCCCCAGTACCTAATTATGGGATTGATTAAACAACTGTTACGGCGAACACCTCTTGGATGGCTGCAACTGAATCATGAAAAAAGCCGTCTCTTGGTAGCATTATCAGGCATTGCTTTTGCGGATCTTCTCATGTTTATGCAGTTGGGCTTTCAAACTGCGCTGTACGACAGTAACACCAGATTACATCGCAGTTTGCAAGCAGATATTGTTTTAACCAGTCCCCAAGCCCGTAACTTGCCAAGCTTGTCTACATTTTCTCGGCGGCGACTTTACCAAGCAATGGATATACCAGGGGTGAAGTCAGCAGAACCAATGTATTTCAATAACACAATCTGGAAAAATCCCCAAACACACCGTGAAACGGGGGTGTTAGTTATCGGCTTCAACCCAGACAAACCAGCTTTTGATTTACCAGATGTTAACCAGCAATTACAGGCGATTAAGCTACCAGATACCGTCTTATTCGATCGTGGTGCAAGAGGAGATTATCAAAAAGCGATCGCTCAAATTGACCAAGGTAAAACCCTAACAACCGAAATAGAACGGCGCACAATTACCATTAGTGGCTTATTTCAAGTCGGGGCTTCCTTTGGTTCTGATGGCAATCTGATTACCAGCGATCAAAACTTTTTGCGGCTATTTTCTGGGCGACAATCCAGCAGTGTCAGTCTTGGTTTGATTGTTCTTAAACCAGGCTATGACCCGAAAAAAGTAGCAGCAATGCTTAAAGCCTATCTGAGAGATGATGTCAAAGTCTTAACCCACGCCGAATTTATTGAATTTGAAAACAACTTTTGGAGAACAAATTCGCCAATTGGATTTATTTTCAGCATGGGTGTATCAATGGGCTTTGTGGTGGGCGTGATTATTGTCTATCAAGTCCTTTCCGCCGATGTTAATGCCCATGTTCGAGAATATGCCACCTTCAAAGCAATGGGATATCGCAATTATTACCTGCTAGGTGTGGTGCTTGAAGAATCGTTGATTTTGGCAGCACTAGGTTTCTTCCCCGGATTGGGAGTATCTTTAGCACTTTACCAACTGACTCGCAGTGCCACAAATTTACCCATGTACATGACTGCGATTCGGGCATTGCAGGTATTAGTACTGACTATCATGATGTGTACAATTTCTGGTGCGATCGCTACCCGCAAACTCCAAGCCACCGATCCTGCTGATATGTTCTAAATTTGTCATTGGTCATTTGTCATTTGTCATTTGTCATTTGCAAATGATAATTATTATGAGTAATCGAGCTATTTATGACTAGTCAATCTGTCATCTCTATTAAAAATCTCGACCACCATTTTGGCCATAATTCACTCCGTAAGCAAGTTCTATTTAATATCAACTTAGAGATTAACGCTGGTGAAATTATTATTATGACCGGGCCCTCTGGTTCTGGAAAGACTACTTTACTAACCTTAGTGGGTGGATTGCGTTCTGCTCAATCTGGTAGTTTGCAGGTGTTGGGACGAGAACTTTGTGGCGCTAGTGCTGAACAACTAGTGCAGGCGCGACGGCATAACGGTTATATTTTCCAAGCACATAACTTGCATGGTAGTTTAACGGCACTCCAAAACGTCAAAATGGCTTTGGAATTACACAAATATCTTGGGTTAAAAAAGATGCTAGTGAGATCGGCCCAGATGCTAGAGCAGGTAGGATTAGGAAATCATTTGGATTACTATCCTGATAAACTGTCTGGGGGACAAAAACAAAGAGTAGCGATCGCTCGTGCCTTAGTCAGTCATCCTCAAATAATTTTAGCGGATGAACCCACCGCCGCCCTTGACAGCCAATCGGGACGAGATATAGTCAATCTCATGCAAAAACTGGCAAAAGAACAAGGCTGTACAATCTTGATGGTGACTCATGACAACCGCATCCTAGACATTGCCGATCGCATCGTTGAGATGGAAGATGGCAAACTCAAGTCAAAATTCAAACTATCAGCTTAGAGTTGATGCTTTGTACTAGCTCAACCAAAACGAACTTACCTCAAGAATAAGCCCCATGTCTCAACTGCTAAAATTCTAAACCAGAAAAAGCTGCAAAATCACACACCTTGAAAGGGCCAGTCCTAATTTCATCCTTTTGCTCAAGAATTCGGATTATAGCTTCAATTAATTTCCCTGAACGATGCCAGTCAAACCCGTGGCGGTGAAAATTGAACATCGCGACTGCGGCAAGTATATCAGCCAGATCCTGTGTCAATTGACCAAGATGCTGAAGATTAACTAATTCCTTTGCAAGCATGTCGTTTGCTGTTGCATATTTTTGTAATACATCAGCTTCTTGTCTTGCTAGGGTTCGAGACTCAGACAAAGTTTTGAGAGAAAGTAGTTCAACTGTTGGAATTGTGGCTTCAGGAGGTGTAGGAATCAAAGCCCTTAAACTGTGCCAAGCTGCCAGAATAGATACTCGATCTGACAAAGCACGGCTAAAAAGATCGTGCAGCACAGTTGGCAGAAGTAAGTCTTTGGGGATAGCACTAAGTTTATGTCGATCGAGATGGTCAAGTATAAGCCATATTGAAGTGTCCGCGTCGAAGTGCTGATGGACATACTTCATCGCTTCCAGCCCACCAAATCGATCGCTCTCAGGTTGATAGTCACTAAAGAAAAATTGATTAATAAAATTCTCACGCTCAAGAGTATACATGAGTTCAGAGATTTGGGCGATCGCTTGTTGTCGATCCACTCTTGTAAAAAAGCGCACCCGGACATCTGGCGGTTTTCTCATAAAGAAGAACCAGCGCAACAAATCATTACTCCGCCAGTCAGCAACCAAAGGTTCGAGCCGAGCAAAAAGGGCGCGAGCGCTTGGTAATGCCTCGTCCTGATGCCTTACGAGTCCCACGTTGAGTTGCACCCAATCCCCGTTTTCCCAGTTTTGACTACTAAATTGTCGATCGTGAATCATTTAGGACTATTATGGCTGCTTTAATTTGTCTGAAATATTTAGATTAGTCTGTAAGCTGTTCGTAACTTTGCCAATGTTAAATCAAGAAAACAAAGGTTGACAATATAAATTGGCTTAAAGCAGCATTACGGCATATCAGCAACTAAAAGTAACATGATTCTCGACAACATCGACCGGATCGAATGGCATTATATTGAGTATTTGGAACCAGCCATGTCAATTGCTTATCGTTTAGGACGTAACCCTTATAATCGTCGATTGGCTAATCTGTTTCCAGCCCCTTCGGTTGATGTTCAGTCCTTGTCGCTGTTGTTGCAAGATGAGACACAAGCACGATCGCATCATTTGGAATGGTTGAATAAATTAGAGGCTGTAAGCCATTCATTGGCGGGTAGTGAAAGCGATCGCCGATACCTTTGAACTACCTATCTTTAAGAATTCGCGGGCAATATCTTGGTCTTGAGCCTATCAAGAATATTCGGGAGTTGAGAAGACGTGAAGCGATGTTGAACAAGTCTCTGGGAGGGAAAGTATAACTTAATTCATATATCTTAAGAGGTTATTTTCAGGAACTGCGATCGCAAATACAGCAGATTTTAAGTTAATGGAGTACACAAACTAAGTCTCAAAGCCAAGCATAAAGCCTGTTTCACTTCTGAATCCTGAATTCTGACTTCTGAATTCTACTGTATCATTACTAAACACTAGCCTGCTCTGACCGAATTAACCGTGCATAAGAACCATCAAGCTGGGACATTTCTTTGTGGTTGCCTCGTTGCACTACTTTACCCTTTTCTAAAACGATGATTTCATCACAGTCGCGGATAGTACTGAGGCGGTGAGCCACAATAATACAAGAACAGCCTCGATGGCGCAGATTTCGGTCAATAATTTTTTCCGTCTCTGCATCTAGGGCGCTGGTTGCTTCGTCCATAATCAGAATTGTCGGATCGTTGACTAATGCACGAGCAATTTCTAAACGCTGGCGCTGTCCTCCACTGAAATTAGCAGCACCCTCAAGTAAGTTGCCTTCATACCCCCCAGGTAAAGCTAAAATGACTTCATGAATGGCAGCATCTTTGCAAGCTCGCACTAATTGAGAATTTGACACTGTATTATCCCATAAGGTCAAGTTATCCCGAACAGTGCCAGCAAACAGAAAAATTTCCTGTTCCATCATTGCCAGAGAATTAGAAAGTATCGCCTTAGTAATTTGCTCTCTGGGCATACCATCAAAGAGAATTTCTCCCGACCAAGGTTGATACAGTCCCGCTACTAATTTGGCAACTGTTGATTTACCAGAACCACTACTACCAACTAAGGCTACTCGCTGTCCTGGTTTTAGTTGAAAACTCAGGTCTTGAATTAGAGGCCCATCTGTTCGTGAGTAACCAAATGTCACATTTTTTAATTCTACATATCCCTTAAGTTCGCAGGATGAAGCATTTTGTAAGGGTTTGGCTGTTGAGGTATGTAAATTATTATGACTGTCCAATTCTGGATCGGTTGCATTTTGTAACACATCATCCAGCCGATTTAAGTCTCCTTCTAGTTCCTGTAAGGTGCTGCCGAAATTAACCAGAGAGTTGACTGGAGTCAAAAAGCTAGTCATTAAACTTTGGAAAGCAACCAACATCCCGATGCTGAGATGCCCATCCATGACTCGTAGACCCCCAATAACTAAAACTAATAGGGAACTTAAACTAGTCAATAAAATAGGTAAAACGCCTAGTACTTGATTAGTGATGCCTAATTCCTGCTGACCGTTGATAAATTTTGTGTAGTAACCCGACCAACGGGAGAAAAAATCAGATTCCAACGCTGATGCTTTGAGGGTTTCCATACTTTGAAGGGCAGCAATTTCTGTACCTGCAACTTTGCCTCTATCTTGGATGATTCGCATATAAATATCTGTACGCTGCCGGGAAATCCACTGCAATGTCAATATATTAATCGCCGCAAAACAGATACCGATCGCAGTCAGTATGCCATCATAAGTAAACATAACTATGGCGTAAAATACTACCATCACGGTATCAATCACAGTCCTAGCCAATTGCCCCGATAATACTTCCGCAACTTTAGTATTGATATTGATTCGACTGCTAATTTCTCCAGCAAATCTTTGGGAATAAAATGATACTGGCAAGCGCAGAATATGGTGGATAAATTGCCCGGACATTTCCACCGATAACTTAATATTTAGCTTTCTCAGAAACCGTCTTTGTAGTAATGTCAACAAGACTTGAAGAATCACAGTGATTGTCATTCCCAAAATCAATGGGCGCAACCAATCTGTACGATTTTCTACCAGAACATTATCGACAAAAATCTGATTAAAAACTGGTAAAACTAACCCTGGAATAACTAGAAAAAATCCTGCCAGAAAACAATAGAGAATGGCTCCCCAAGAACCCCGCAAACGGTCAATAAGTGCGCCTATTAAGCTAGGTTTGCGACCCCCACGTTGGAATTCTGGGCCTGGTTCCATCACCAGGACAACCCCTGTATAGGCTTCATCAAATTCTTTGAAGGAGACTCGCCTCGGCCCCGTACCTGGGTCGTTGAGATAAACCCAATCTTTTTTAAATCCTTCTACTACTAAGAAATGATTAAAATTCCAGAAAACAATGTATGGCAGACGAAGTTCTTGTAATTGTGCCAACTGCTTTTTAAAACCTTTGGCTTGCATACCGTAATTTCTTGCAGCTTTGATCATGTTTGAGGCTTTGCTACCATCACGAGAAACCCCACAATTTTGTCGCAGTTCTGCTAAAGGCACAATTTTGCGATGGTAGGCCAAAATAATCCCGAAAGCTGCTGCTCCACACTCTACTGCTTCCATTTGCAATAGGGTGGGAGTTTTGACGCGGGAAGGCATCTTAATTTGTGCTGTTTCTAGGTCTGATAATGGGGCTTTTTTACGTAAGGGATTGAGGTTTTGAATTGAGGAAATTAATTGCTGAATCAATTGCACAAGACTATTTTTAAAATTTTAGTTAATGCCAGTAAATTCTCGTAGAATGGGCAAGACATAAGTAATTGGTGCCTGCTCTGCTACTTTAACCCGGACACTGGTAGTTGTCCCGGTAGAAATGTTTAATTTTGGGCCTTGTGATGAAGACCAGCGATAACCGCTAAAGGTAGATGGAGCTATTTCCATTTCTGCTCGCACTTCAATGTCTCCACCGCCAGTTGACAAGATGTTGGTTACTAAATCAGAGTTGCCAATTACAGACTTTGCACCTTCTTTAGTCACAGGTAAGGGGGAAACGGAGGCAACTTTACCGACAATGCCGCCAAAGCGTTCTCTTTTCACGGACGTGGGGGTGATTTGCATCATCATTCCTGGTTGAATCTGCTTACCATCTTGGACATTAAAGTAGGAGACGGCAATTAGTGGAGTGTTTTTGTTGCCGATGTTCAGGGTGACAAGGGGAGTTTTGGGACTAGTAACTTGTCCCAAAAAACCAGTTACTTCTAATACACAGCCATTACTAGGGCTAACAATCTGACTATTATCTAATATTTGTTTTTCTAATTGAGCGATCGCTCGATTAACTTCTTGAATTTGATTAATTTTTGTATTGAGATTTTCGGCGTTTTCTTGCTCAGTCCGTTGGCTCTTAGTATCTAAATCTTTTAATTGCGCTTGCAGTTCGCTTACAGAACTTAAATTTTGTAAGTATCTCTGCTGTGCTTCTGTTTCTTGTACATCTAACTGTTTAAGCTGCGCTCTGAGATCGTATAGGGTCTGCATTCCCTGTGTATATTCTTGCTGTGCTTGTAGATATGTATCTTTAGAAATAGCTCCCGCATCTGCGAGTTGCTGGCGCTTTTGCAATCTATCTTTCAGTATAGGTACGATCGCTACAGCATCATTGAGTCGTTGCTGCAAACTGATGCGCTGTTCGCGGATGGCATTTAAGCCTTTTTCATAAAACGCAGGTGTGAGAGTCTGAGTATCCCGCAAACGTTGAAGATAATTAACTCTAGAAGATGCGATCGCTTCTTTTTCTTTAACAGTACGTTGTCGCTGAAGCAACGATGAATTTTGTTCTTGTGTTTGTAATTGCCCTAGTTTTGAGCGTTGCAGTTGCAATTGCTGCTTGAGATCCGTCGGATCGATCGTTGCTAGGACATATCCTCGATCTATACATTGTCCTGTTTTGACATTCAGACTTTTTAGCTGTCCTGAAATTGGCGACTCAAAAGTGACAACTTGATTAGGTTGAATGAGTATTCCTTTTCCTGTTACCGTCACAGGAATACGTCCAAAAATACTCCAAATTAACCCCAGTAATACAAAACTACCCAGCGTCGCCAAAGGCAGCCAATCTAAAGGGTTGACTACCTGCATTAACTGATCCAATCTTTCTGGAGAAGATAAACGATCCAGTGATTCTTTGCGAAATATACTATCTTGATTTTCAGCCATTCATTTGTTATTTCGTAATACTTCTCTACGAGAGGCTGCGCCAACGACTGCGCTCAGTACAAGTTCGTAATTAGACTGGAATTGGAGACTAATGAAGCTGCCTCCTGCCCCCTGCCCCCTTCAAGATTGTCGATTCAGACGTTTAATCATCCAGTCAAATCTAGCACCCGCAAGCGCGGTATTGTCTAATGTATCTAAGTTGAGTTCATCTTCAACTTCAATATCTTCTGCTAAGAGTTGGTCTAGTTGGTAAGACAATTTGCCAAATCCACGACGGAAGAGGCGATCGCGAATCCGATCTACTAAAACTACAGCGATCGCTCTGTAAAAACGGGCTGTAAATCCTGCATCTCGCTTTAATTTTTCAGCTAGTTTCTGTTGTGGTAAAGCTAGTAATACAGAAGATTCTGCTGCCTTGACTGTGGCAGAGGCGGTTGTTGCTTCGACAAAAGACATTTCCCCCAAAATTTCGCCTTTGACTGATTGAGCAATTTCTCTTTCGGCAAGTTTATTGTGTGGGGTGGTAACAAAAACTCCTAACTTCCCATCTAACAATATATATAATGCTTCAACAGGTTTTCCTTCTTCAATTAGCACCTTACCTGGATTGACTTTAGTTCTTACTCCTTGGGAAATCATCCAATCAATATCGCCATCATCCAAAATAGCGAACACAAACAAAACTTTTCGCAGTGGCTCTCCTGGAAGTACTTTGTTCTTAGTCAGAAAATCAGTCAGTCTCCGCAATTGCTGTGAAAGTAAAACAGACAGCATTTGATAAAAACTGGCGGCAAATTTTGTATCGTATTCTAACTTTTTGACTAATAATTCTCTTGGCAGTGCTAATACTCGTGAGGGTTCCAGAGCTATCAACGTGCTAGCTGGATAAGCATTATCTATTAAAGATAATGCTTCTACAATTTCCCCTGGCGATACGCGATCGATTTCTTGTGCGTCTTTTACATTGCCTGTGGGAGAAACACAAATACTTAATCCTCCCTCTAGCAAAATTTCTACCGTATCAACAATTTCTTTACCTTCTTGAATCAGAACTTCACCAATAGGATGCTCTCTACATCGGCCAACACTGAGCATCCAATCAATATCACTTTCTCTGAAAGCAGCAAAATTCGGAGTATTAACCAGGATTTGTCTAATCATAAGATTTAAACTTGGTTATGAGTGGGAATAAATCATTTGTTACAGCAAAATAGAGCTTTTTGTTAGTTTTCTTGAAGTTTTCAACCTAGGTGTCTGACAGAAGTAGTAAAAATTCAGTCAAAACAAGGTTTTTCAGAAAAGGGGTGGAGTTGCATCAGAAGCTATAGGACTCATATTTGATTTTTGAAAAACCAGGTTTCTTGCTCAGTATACTTAGCAAGATTCAAGTAGAATTCTTATAGAGTTACCAGACAACTATAGCAATCGTTCTATTCTTTGTCATTAAAGTTACTTACAAAACTTTACGTATTTTCTCTGGAACGATTCAGAATTACTATACCCTTGTTTATAGTAAATTCTACGGGCTTCATTTTTTTGGTGAAATCTTTAACAAAGTTTTTAGACAAAAGTTAATATAGGTTTTATGATTGGTAATTAATTTAACTCAATATTACTTTTTCGGGCGATCGCAAATATTTGTCTTTGTTAGATGATTGAAAATTAATAGGACTTAATATGAATTTAATCCAAAAGTTTGGAGAATTTCCAGCATTTTCTATATCTCTGGTATTAGTGATTTCTAGTTTCCCCAGAATCGCGATCGCTGAATCACCAATTTCACTTAAATTCCACAGATTCCAGAGTTGGCAAATTAGTCAGAAGTTTATCCCACCAAATCGAAAAGCACCACAAACTACGGCTGGTGGTGCAAGTCGTGGTGGTGGTTCCTGCTTTTTAGAGAGTAAAGAAACTTTAACTCCCTTAATGCCTGCGAATAAATCAGGTTTAACCTTTGCAGAACGTCCGACATTTTACTGGTTTGTACCGCAGACAGCAGTAGAAACTGCTCGCTTTTCACTTCTAGATGGTGAGGATATAGTCTACGAAACGACTTTTAAACTTCCTAAGCAATCAGGAATTATTGGTTTTACTCTCCCGGCAGAAGCGCCAAGTCTCAAAGTTGGTAAACAGTATCACTGGTATATGGCGATCGCTTGCGGTGCAGACAAACTAGCAGAGGAAATCGCTGTTGATGGTTGGGTAGAACGAATTCAACCCACTCCTGATTTATCGAAGCAGATAGCTAGGACAAATCCCAAACAACTGTCCCAAGTGTATGCCACATCTGGTATTTGGTACGAACTGGTGCATACTTTAGTAGAGCAACGTCTTGCCAATCCTAGCGATCGCACAGTCATGGCTAATTGGCAAGCATTATTGGAGTCAGTCGGTTTAAAAAATTTAGTTTCCAAACCTTTAGTAGATATCTGCAATGACAAGACTAAGTAATTTATGTGGAGAAACATCAAACGAAAACTTTGGCAATGGCGCGGTGTCTTCATTGCTGCTCCCAGCGCGGGAGCATTGGTGTTTATTCTGCGTTTGAGTGGATTATTGCAGATGTTGGAATTGGCAGCGCTGGATCAAATGTTTCTGTTACGTTCTCCAGAACCTATCGATCCGCGCATTGTCATTGTAGAAATTAATGAATCTGATGTCCAAAAACTTGGTAAGCGCGGTTATTGGCCTCTGCCTGACGGCTTGCTAGCACAAGTTTTAGAGAAATTAAAACAACAAAAACCCAGTGCTATCGGTTTGGATTTATATCGAGATTTACCAGTCGGTTTTGGACATCAATCCTTAGTTAAAGTGTTTGAGTCTACACCAAATTTAGTTGGTGTCCAAAAAGTAGCCCAGAGTGAAGATAGTTCGGCGGTAGCACCACCACCAGCGCTGAAAAAACTCGATCGAGTGGGTGCAAATGATTTTCCTTTAGATGGGGATGGCAAAATTCGCCGTAGTTTGATGTATTTGGCAGATCAAAATGGCGAAAATGTGTTTAGTTTTGCTTTTAAACTTGCCTACCTTTATCTGAGCGATCGCAAAATTGATGTCGGACAAACAGAAGATTATTTGGTAAAAACAGGTAATGTGATTTACCCCTTATTTCAAGGAAATGATGGTGGTTACATTCGGGCTGAAGACCAAGGTTATCAAATACTAATAAATTATCGTGGTTCTAGAGACAAATTTCAACACATATCTATTATGGATGTGTTAGAAAATCGGATCTCCAAAGATTTATTAAAGGGGCGGATTGTGTTGATTGGCCCCACAGCCGAAAGTCTCAAAGACCTATTTTATACACCTTACAGCAGTACTATATTAACAGCACCAAAACGGATGTCTGGTGTAGCGATTCATGCCAATGCCATCAGTCAAATTTTAAGCGCTACTTTAGATAATCGTTCGTTAATCAAAACATGGAGCAAACTCCAAGAATGGTTATGGATTTCTGTGTGGTCACTAATTGGTGCAATCTTAAGATGGCAACAACGATATAGCAGTGGCTCTAAAAGAAAATCCTTATTACCTTTGATTAGCATTTTGCTAGCTGGTTGCTGTCTTATGGGTAGTAGTTATTTAGCTTTTATCGCAGGTTGGTGGATTCCTGTAGTTCCATCATTAATCGCATTAATTGTTTCGGCACTTGCTGTGACTGCCTATATTGCCATGACTGCGGGAGAAATTCGGAAAACCTTTGGTCGTTATCTCACCGATGAAGTAGTTGCTAATTTATTAGAAAATCCTGAAGGTTTAAAACTAGGCGGTGAACGGAAAAAAATTACTATTCTCACTTCTGATTTAAGAGGCTTTACCGCTACGGCGGAGAGATTATCTGCTGAAGAAGTAATTAAAATAATCAACTTTTATTTAGGATATATGGCAGATGTTATCACTCAGTATCATGGCACGATTGATGAGTTTATGGGTGATGGAATTTTAGTTTTGTTCGGCGCTCCTATTAGTAGAGAAGATGATGCTATGAGAGCGATCGCCTGTGCTGTGGCAATGCAGTTGGCAATGGAACCAGTAAATAAAAAAATCCAGCAAATGGGATTACCAAAGCTAGAAATGGGTATTGGGATTAATACAGCAGAAGTAGTAGTTGGTAATATTGGTTCGGAAAAACGGACTAAATATGGAATTATCGGTAATCAAGTTAATTTAACCTATCGGATTGAATCTTATACAGTCGGCGGTCAAATTTTTATTTCGGAATCAACTATTAAAGAGGCTGGTTCGATTATCAAACTTATTGGACATAAAGAAGTCCAAGCAAAAGGAGTGAAGGAACCGATAAAAATTTATGAAGTGGGTGGGATTGCTGGGGAATACAATTTATATCTGGCTCAAGATGAAGAAGAAATTTTCTTGGAACTTTTAGAAGCGATTCCTCTAAAATACGCAGTTTTGGATGGGAAAGATGTTAATAGTACTGTCATTGAGGGAAAGCTAGTGAAGCTGTCAGCTAAGGAGGCGCAAGTATGTTATGACTCAAAAGTAAATTCTCTGGTTTTACAGCCCTTTACTAATCTGAAACTGAACTTATTTATGCAGGGTAATGCCAAAATTAGTGAAGATATCTATGCTAAGGTCTTAGACAAAACAGCAGAACCAAATAATTTTTATATTCGCTTTACCAACCTTCCATTAGAAGTGGTAGGACAATTTAATGCTATACGCCTCCGCCAAAAAACTATTGTACCTCTAACTCCAGATGAGTGATTCCAAATTACTGCTCGCGGGTAATCAATCCCTAATATTAGACAATCCCCAAACAGTTTGGCAAATTGAATCCGGTGCGATCTCTGTGTTTGCTATTCCCATCCAGCAAGGTATTGAAGGCGTTCGCCGTTATCTATTTGGTGTCAATCCGGGAGAAGTATTGTTTGGGGTATCGGCTGATAACCATAAAATTTTGGCGATATCGATAGAAGATACTGTGCTGTTGCAAATATCTGCACAGGAATGTGAGGAAGGGATAAGACAGGAGAAAGACGAGGCAGAAAGTTTGCTTCAGTTAGTACAGATTTGGGAGAAAAATATTCAAAGTTGTGTGGGCGATCGCTCTTCTATTCCAACAGTTTTTTCCCACCCTGAAAACCTTACCAACTGGAACGCCATCCAAGTTACTCTGAGTGAACTGCACGATAATTTGTGCGAAATTCTGACTCAAATAGAACAGGAAGAGTCGGCAACAAAATGGACTCAATTCCAAGCACGGGAACAACTTAACTCTCAGGCAAAAGTCAATGCTTTAGGAGAATTAGCATCAGTCCTCAAACCCAAGCAAGCCGAACTGATGCAGACAGGTACACCACTGCTGATTGCCGCAGGTGCAGTGGGAAGGGCATTAGGAATTAAGATTTTGCCACCTGTACGTTCTGAAGACATGAATCGGATTAAAGAACCATTAGAAGCGATCGCGCGTGCATCCCGGATTCGCATCCGCCGAGTATTACTCAATGACCGATGGTGGCAAAAAGATAGCGGCCCTTTATTGGCATACACTAATCAGGATAATTTTCCTGTTGCACTGCTACCAGCAGGGGTAGGAAAGTACGAAATCTTTGACCCCCAGAAGCACGTTCGCATCCCTGTAAACAAGGATACTGCCCAGCAACTAGCTCCTTTTGCCCATGTATTTTATCGTCCCATACCCGAAAATAATGTAACTGCGATCGACTTACTTCTATTTGCCTTCAAGGGGAAAATTCGAGAACTGGTTGTTATCTTCCTTACTGGTGTTGTTGGTGCATTGCTAGGAATGTTAACCCCCTTAGCAACCGCCATCCTCATCGATTCCGTCATTCCCGATGCAGACAGAGGGTTGTTAATGCAAATTGGATTGGGTCTGATAGCCGCCACCTTTGGTACGATAATTTTTCAAATCGCCCAAGGTTTTGCCGGTCTGAGATTAGAAAGTAAAGCTAGTTTAGACTCCCAAGCAGCCTTATGGGATAGATTGTTTAATCTGCGGGTATCTTTCTTTCGTGAATATTCAATTGGAGATTTGCAATCTCGTGTTTCTGCGGTAACACAAATTCGTCAGAAACTCAATGACACAGTGCTACGCACTGTTTTTACTAGCTTCTTCTCTCTACTTAATCTGGGATTGTTATTTATCTACAGTTCCAGCCTAGCTTTAGTTGTAGTAGCAGTAGCGCTAGTTGCAATTATCTTCACTACGATCTCAAGTGTACTTAGTCGCCAAAAATTGCGTGCTTTAGAAGAAATAGAGGGGGAAATTTTTGGTTTTACTGTACAGATGGTTGCTGGTGTTTCCAAACTCAGAGTCAGCAATGCAGAAGACCGGGCTTTTGCCTACTGGGCAAAAAAGTATAGTCAGCAGCTAAAACTCAAGTTGAGTACAGAGGTAATTGAAGATGTTTTAGCGATATTTAACACCGCCATGCCAACTGTCAGTTCGATAATTATCTTTTGGCTGGCAGTTACGTTAATTACACAAGCCCCATCTCAAAGCCAAACAGGATTATCTACAGGTACATTTCTGGCATTTAATTCTGCCTTTGCCATATTTATTGCTGGGGCAACTCAGCTGAGTAACACCATAGTCAGCATATTAGATATCAGCATTTTCTGGGAACGTGCAAAGCCCATCTTTCAGGCTCAACCAGAAATCGACCTGAGCAAAAGCGATCCGGGGCGGTTAACAGGTAAAGTAAAAGTCGATCGCGTGACGTTCCGTTACCGCGAAGATGGGCCCCTCAATTTAGATGATTTGACGATTGAAGCAGATCCAGGAGAATTGATTGCTTTGGTAGGGCCTTCTGGTAGTGGCAAATCAACGATTATTAGGCTGCTATTGGGATTTGAAACGCCAAAAGATGGCACTATTTACTACGATGGTCAAGACTTATCCGGCTTAGATACATCAGCAGTGCGTCGGCAGATTGGTGTAGTGCTGCAAAATGGTCGCATCAATAGCGCCTCGATATTTGAAAACATTTCTAGTGGCGCATTAGTAACAATGGATGAAGCTTGGGAAGCAGTACGGATGGCTGGATTTGCCGATGATATTAAGTCAATGCCAATGGAGATGCACACAGTCATTTCGGAGGGGGGTACAAATCTCTCTGGTGGGCAACGTCAAAGGCTACTAATTGCTCGTGCTTTAGTATTAAAACCGAGAATTATAATTTTTGATGAAGCTACCAGTGCTTTAGATAATCGTACTCAAGCCATAGTTAGTACCAGCTTAGACCAGTTAGGAGTAACGCGCATAATTATCGCCCATCGCCTCAGTACCATCCGCAACGCCGACCGAATTTATGTGATTGAAGCCGGTCGAGTTGTCCAGCAAGGTAGGTTTGAAGAATTAGTGAATCAAAAGGGGTTATTTGCTAATCTGATGGCACGACAAATGACGTAAGCGTTCAGGGTCGAATGGACTAAAAACTGCTCTAAGCTATGTAGGATAATTACTTAGGACTTACGCAAAACTACACGGGGTAGTAGCAATTCCTGAATTGTAAAGTTTTGTGTAAGTCCTGTTACTACAGCTTTTAAGCTATTGAACAGTAGAGGGCAAGTGCAACGCCCTTTGGACTACCCGCAGCGCTGTGCCTTCCAGAGATTGTGGAATTAGCCCGGATTTCTCACACAGACTGAGAAAAAAGGGGTCAAAAACTGCTAAAAGCTATAGAAGCTTTACGGAAATATATCGATCTAAATCTAAATAAATCAGTAATTTTCATGAAGCTTCAAAGATAAACTTTAGCTAGAATTGCCTGTAAATACGCTCAACCTCTTATTAGATTAAGCAACTTTTTAGTTACCGATCAATTATTTACAATTAATTATTGGTTAACATCACTTTATCTACTGATGAACAAATTGAATAACCAAATACTAAATATTCATCGGTTGCGTCTGGTTCCATATCTGGCAATGGGCGGCCTAATTTTTTATTTCAATTCCAACCTAGATTTTAACTACATAGTCAAAGGTTATTTAGTCTTAATGGAATCTCAGCTATGTATAATAATTATTTATTTTATAACAGCAAGAATTACTAGTAAACCACATAAATAATTAGAGAATAAAACAATTGATTGGATTGTCCGCCAATAGATATTTATTAGAGTTAATTAAGGAAGGAAATGTCATGAAGACTAAATCTACAGCTATTCTGCTTTGCTTTCTTGGTGGGTGGCTGGGAGTTCACAAATTTTATCTAGGACAAAATCTTGAAGGTGTTTTATACTTATTGTTTTTCTGGACTTGTATTCCATCTTTAATAGCCTTTGTTGAGTTCTTTGTACTAGTTCTCATGTCAGATGCCGAATTCAATATAAAGTATAATCAAAGTATCGCAAGCGCAAGTGGGCCAATATCTGCTAAAGATGCAACTAGTGCGCTAGCTGATTTGAAAAATCTTTTTGATTCTGGTGTAATTACCGCAGAAGAGTATGAAGAAAAGCGCCAAAATCTTCTGAAATCTTTGTAAATCTAAATCATTGGTTGATTTCCTGTGTCACAATCTAAATCTTGGTTTCAACAAACTCCTGTTTGGGTGTGGTTATCATTAATTCCGACATTTGGGGGATTTGCTATTGCCTATGCCGGTTATAAATCCAAGACTAATACTTGGATTGTATTAGGGATTAGCACCTCTATTTTAGCTTTAGCTTTATCTGCAAATAGTCTAGCCGTTGTGATTTGGATGGCTCAGATTGGCATTGCTTTGTACCTCAAAAAAGCTTTCTTAGTCAAACTTTATCCGAAGAATTTACCAATTCCTGAAGAACAAGAGTTAGCAAACTTAGTTGCCAGTACTCGTGATAAAATAGATATTAATGAATGCTCTAAAAATGAACTAGTTAACTATTTAGGGCTGCCCATAGTTTATGCAAATAATATTGAATCCCTGATGAATGAGGGATATGTTTTCACTCATGTTGAAGAATTAACAGAAGTAGCTGGAATTCCAGAAAAGCAGGTAGCTAGAATTACACCGCTAATTACTTTTAGCTATAACTATAAAAAAGAAGCTGAGTATTCTTGGAAACGATTAAATACATATTCAACTCCAGAATTAATTACTTGTGGACTGGATGGAGCGATCGCAGAACAAATTGTTGCAGAAAGGCAACAACGAGGTGAGTATAAATCTTTAATTGATGTTAAACAGCGCACTGGATTACCGTTTGCTACTTATCGTCACATAGCTTAGATATCGTCAGGGCAATAAATTAATAATTAATCATCACTTCCTCCTCTCTAACCTTTTTCCACGGAAGTTTGACTGTAAATCGACTACCTTTGCCTAACTGACTTTCGGCGTGGACAGTCCCACCGTGCAACTCGACAATTTTTTGCACCATCACTAATCCTAAACCAGTGCCTGCGGAACGACGGGTAGAAGCATTTTCAACTTGCACGAAAGGTTGAAATAATTGGAAAAGGTCATCGGAAAGCATACCAATACCTGTATCTACCACGCTAAAAAAGATATACTCATTTGTAGAAGTTGGCTGAACTTCGATCCAAACTTTTCCTCCGTCATGAGTAAACTTGACAGCATTACTCAACAGGTTGATAAATACTTGACGAATGCGACGCTCATCAACTTCGATAGGTTCGAGTTCTTCAGGGATTTGTAGACTCAGTTGAATATTTTTTTGTAACGCTAAATTCTTCACGAAACTGAGACTAGAGTCACATAATTCTAGAATCGAAGTAGCAGCTAGTTGCAGTTGGATCTTGCTAGATTCAATGTCGGTAAGCTCAAGGATTTGGTTAATCAATTCTAGTAAGTTCTTACCGCTAGATTCGAGGGTATTTAAGAACTGGCGCTGTTCTTCAGTTACAGTACCGTGGACTTCATTTTGGAGTGCTTCTGCAATCTCCAGAATAGAACTTAAGGGAGTCCTCAGTTCATGGCTCATATTTACTAAAAAGGTCTTTTTGGCACGATTTGCAACTTCGGCAGCTTCTTCAGCCTCACGCAGGGCGGATTCTGCACTTTTGCGATCGCACACTTCTAATGTCAGGGCGACAAATTCAGCAATTGAGCTAACGAAGTTTTGCTCGCTCAGTTCCCATATCCGAGGAATATCAATCTGTTCGTACAATACCGTTCCCACCACTTCGCCCCCAACCCAAATGGAGGTATTAATTAGGGATACAATATTCTTCGGTTCTAGCTGTTCATCCCATAATTCTTGTATCCGTAAATCGGTGCTAGTATCGGTAACGGCGATGATGCGGGCAGATGTCAGAGATTTAAAATAGATGGGATAATCTGCGCGATCGCGTTCTACACCCGCCGAATGTTTCTGATTGCTACGTTCGTAGAGACTTATACATTGTAGTTTGGTGCGTTGGCGCTGCCTATCGGAGATATCGCTATTAAATAACCACACACCCACTTTTTCTACTTCTAAAGCATTGGCAGCTTTCTCAGTGATGATTTTAAATGCTGTTTCTAGATTTCCTTCTGAAATTGCCTTGTGATTTGTTAATTCTGCCAAGGCTCGATTATGCTGTTCCAGTTTTTGCTGGCTGTTAATATTTACTTGAATCTCTTGCTGTAATTCTTGAGTTCGCTGCTTAACTTGCAATTCTAATTCTTCATTTTTAGTAATCTGTGCAGTAAAGGTTTTACGTAAATGCTGCATCATCTCCTTGAAAGATTCACCCAGCACCTCGACTTCTTTAATGCCTTGAATTGCCACCGATTCTTCAACCTTGGTAAAATCAGCTAAATCTTTTGTCGCCGTGCTGAAGTAGAGAATTGGCACAGTTATCCAACGGGCGGCGATAATTCCTAGTAAAGTAGCTAATCCTAATGCTCCCAGACAGAGAAAAATTGTAGTTTGAGTGTTGCGATCGATTTGTCCCATAAAGTCTGCTTCTGGGACAGCTACTACAATCAACCAGTTGACATTTGGTTCGCCCTGTAACGGTCTAATTTCTAAAAATTGTCGTTTGCCGTCAAAAGAGAAATCTAGTTGCTGTAAACTCTGAATCTGGTCAAAGTTACTAAATTTAGTTTCTAAATATTTAGCGCTGGCTTGAGTAAAAGCATTCCTGCTTTGGGAAGCTGCCAACCGAATCGGTTTACCATTTTGGAGGCGGAATGGTTCTTCGGTTGTGGAACTTGCGACTAATAGCCCCGATCGCTCGATAATAAAAACTTGCCCAGACTTGCCAACTTTAATATTTTGTAGCAAATCCCCAATTTGTGATACGTGAGTTAGAGTGCTGTTGACACCGAGTAACTCACCTTGAGAGTCATATATAGGTTGAGATGCACTAATTAGAAGCGTTGGTTCGGTGATGGAAGTAAAAATCTGACTAAAGCTGAATTTTTTGGCAGTAACTGCTGCTTGATAACTAGGACGCGATCGCGCATCATAGTTTTTGATTACCTCTGGTAGTTGGGTACGTTGACCAAGAGAGTCAATTTTGTAGGTGTAAAGGTCGGAACCAGTTGACTTATCGGCTTTTCTGAGTAAATATTGGCGATCGTTGAGCTTTTCTACCCCTAAATGTTCTTGCTGTTCGTTACTTGCCGTTAAAACAACAGCATCAGGAAAAATCTCTAACTGCTTGATTAAATATAACTCCCAACTAGCCAGATTTTCCATCTTCAGCAACCCGATGTCAATGATATTTTGATTACCGCGCAGTACTTGACGGGGGGTTGAGAGATAAGCCTGTAAATTTTGCTCTACTCGATTAGCGACTTCATAACGCAACTCGCTAGCTACCTCATTGACAGCCTTTTGCCCATTGCGGATTGATAAGTATGCAGTCAATCCCACAGCTAGGAAGATTTGCAGCACAAACAACGCTACGAGAATGCGACGTAGAGGTACGCCTTTAAACAGAGGAAAAACACCACTTTGCCCAGTATTTTTGTTCATAAGCCCACTCTCCCTTCCTATCGTGTAGTAGTGAGTACAACACCTCGACTTCTCTGGCCTGCGGGCTTATGTATAGTTTGTACTCGGTCAGATCAAGTGCCAATATACCACTTCTGGTAAGAGAACAAAACGTTAGGTACTTCCAATTACAAAAATACTCTTAGGGACTTCCAAATAAAAAAATATTCAACTACCTCTTGTGGGGTGGGCAATTTATTTGTTGGAAGTCCCCAAGGAAGACTTATAATTACGAATTACGAATTACGCCTGAGCTACTGCCTCATTAGCAGCTGACAAAAATGGATAGTCTGTATATCCTTTTTCACTGCCACCGTAAAAGGTTGCTTGATTTGGTTCATTTAGTGGTGCATTTAAAGCCAAGCGTCGGGGTAAATCTGGATTTGATATAAATAACGTGCCAAAGGCCACTAAATCGGCTGCTTTGCTTGCCACCACCGCATCGCCTTTTTCACGAGTATAACCGCCATTGACGATGAGCGTACCTGTAAAGCGATCGCGGATATGACTGGTGGGTACAATTATCCCGCCATGTCTAATATCTGCCTCTGTTGCCTCATAAATATGCAGATATGCCAAATTAAATCGGTTCAAGGCTTGAGATGCGTAACCGAATGTTTCCAAGGGATTGGAATCACCTATATCATTAAAAGTCCCACTGGGAGAAAAACGTACCCCAACTCGGTTAGAATCCCACACACTAGTTACCGCCTCAGTCACCTCCAACAGGAATCGGGCGCGATTTTCAATGGAACCGCCATATTTATCTGTCCGTTGATTGGTGCGATCGCGGAGAAATTGATCTATTAAATAACCATTAGCTGAGTGAATTTCTACCCCATCAAACCCAGCGGCTAGAGCATTTGCCGCACCCTGACGGTACTGTTCGACTATCTGCGGTATTTCTGAAGTTTCTAAAGCACGGGGAGTTACAAAGGGTTTAGGCCCCTCATAAGTTGCAGCTTCACCTTTCGGAGCGATCGCAGAAGGTGCTACAGGTAAAACTCCATTTGGTTGTAAGTCTGGGTGAGAAATCCTGCCTACATGCCATAGTTGCAGAAAAATTCTTCCTCCCGCCTGATGTACGGCATCGGTTACTAACTTCCATCCTTCAACTTGTTCTGGCGAATGAATTCCTGGTGTAGCGGGATAGCCTTGTCCTTCAGGAGTTACCTGTGTTGCTTCGGCAATAATCAGTCCGGCGGAAGCACGTTGGACGTAGTAGGTAGCATTCAGTTCGTGTGGTACGTTTCCCTTACCTGCTCTATTTCGGGTTAAGGGTGCCATTACTATCCGGTTAGGTAGTTCCAGATTCCCTAACTGGTAAGAAGAGAATAAGTTGATATCAGTAGTCATGTCGCTTTGCTCCAATTCAAAATTCAAAGTTCAAAATTCAGAACCCCATAGCTGAGACATAAAGGGAACAAGGAGAGGGCTATTCTATTCTCATTTAGCCCGCCTAACAATAAATTCTCAGTCTAAGGGACTTCCAAATAAAAAAATACTCAACTACTTTTTGTGGGGTGGGCAACATGAGCGCCCATATACTAAGGCGGGCAAGATGCCCAGCCCACAAGATTGGGTAATTTATTTGTTGGAAGTCCCTAATAGCGAAAGTCTCTAAAGACCACTAAGAAAAGGTTATTGTCCGTTTTAAGGTAGTCAAAAACTTTAGTTATGGGTTGTTTATGTCTGGAAAGAAAAGTCTTGGTAACAAGGAAAAAGTCTTCCCAATAGCCAATTCTTAATACAGTCCATTCACTAAACAATCGACCGAATAACGCCACCATCTACCCGTAAAGCTGCACCATTAGTTGCTGAAGCTACGGGACTAGAAAGGTAAACTACGATCGCTGCTACTTCTTCATTAGTTGCAAAGCGTTTGATTAGGGAACTTGGACGCACATTTTCAAAAAACTCCGCCTCAACTCGATCGGGACTAATACCACGTTCCTGTGCCAGGTTGGTGATAAACTCTTCAACTCCTTCTGAACGAGTTGGCCCTGGGAGGACAGAGTTTACCGTGACTCCAGTCCCCACAGTCATTTCTGCTAGACCTCTGGCGATCGCAAGCTGCGCTGTCTTTGTTGTGCCATAGTGAATCATTTCGACTGGAATTTGGATACCGGATTCGCTGGAGATAAAAATTATCCGCCCCCAGTTTTGCTCTAGCTGCTTTTGCAGATATCCCCGACTTAAACGAATTCCACTGAGGACGTTAACCTCAAATATGTTTAACCAATCTTCATCAGTAATATCGAAGAAGGTTTTTGGCTCATAAATACCGACATTGTTTATCAAAATATCAACATGAGGAACTTTTTGCAAAAGTTGCTCTATCCCTGATGCAGTACCCGCGTCTGCAACAACACCTGTAAGTTTCGCGTCGGGTGTACTTTGTTGAATTTTAGCGATCGCTTGGGCTACTCTTTCTTCAGAGCGACCGTTGACAATCACTGATGCACCTTCTTGAGCTAACCCTTGGGCGATCGCCAAACCGATACCTGCGGTTGAGCCACTCACCAGCGCGGATTTACCATGCAATTTCAAGTCCATTTCGCTCTTTCCCCGTTAGTTGAAACAGAATGCTCTGGGACTAGGTACTAGGTACTGGGGAGTAGGTACTGGGAGAAGGAGAAAAGTCTGAGCGCCAAAAGTAGGCGCTCAGAACTTTGGAGGGATAAGGGGGACAAAGAATATTGAAGAAGTCTCTCCCCAATCCCCAGCCAAGGGCGTATCTGGCTAGGATTGAGTAGCTTGACTCGCAGTTTGCGTCCTTATGATTCGCTAG
>NZ_NOLI01000061.1:0-44331 GCF_002245975.1 Nostoc sp. 'Peltigera membranacea cyanobiont' 213
CCCCTGCTCCCCCTGCTCTCTTATCTTCCCACGCTTCATGAATAGCAGCCACAACATCCAAATACAAAGGCTCCCCAGCGCTACCTGCTTCTTTGGTGCGGTCGAGAACTGCGATCGCTTTTACACTAGTTGGTAAGGCTGCAACAAACTTTTGGACATCAAAGGGGCGATAAAGTCGCACTTTCAATACACCAAGTTTTTCACCACGGGCGTTAAGATAATCTATGGTTTCATGGACGGTTTCACAGCCTGAACCCATAAGAACGATAAGGCGATCCGCATCTTTAGCACCGTAATATTCATAGATTTTATAATGCCTTCCCGTGCGTTCTCCAAACTCATCCATGATGCGCTGGACAATTTCTGGACAAGCGCTGTAGTAAAGGTTCGCGCCTTCCCGTCCTTGGAAGTAGACATCGGGGTTTTGAGCAGTACCACGCAATACGGGGCGATCTGGGGTGAGGGCGCGGCTGCGGTGGGCGAGTATGAGATGATCGTGGATTAGCGATCGCAAATCTCCATCTGAAAGCAGTTTGACTTTCTGGATTTCATGTGAAGTGCGGAAGCCATCAAAGAAGTGCATAAATGAGACTCGCGTCTCTAAAGTAGCAGCATGGGCGATGAGAGCAAAATCTTGACTTTCTTGCACCGAAGCCGAACACAGCAGGGCAAAACCAGTAGCCCGAGCCGCCATCACATCGCTATGATCGCCAAAAATTGATAAAGCGTGGGTAGCCAAAGAACGGGCTGCAACGTGAACCACGAAGCTACTCAATTCACCAGCAATTTTGTAGAAATTGGGAATCATCAACAATAATCCCTGAGATGCCGTGAAGGTGGTACTCAGGGAACCTGTTTGCAATGCCCCATGCACGGCAGCTGCGGCTCCCCCTTCGCTTTGCATCTGCACAACGCTGGGAATAGTACCCCAGAGGTTAGGACGACCTTCGGCTGACCAAGCATCTGCCCATTCACCCATTGCTGAAGAGGGGGTGATAGGATAAATGGCGATCGCTTCATTTAATTTGTAAGCAACACGGGCGACAGCTTCATTCCCATCAATGGTTGCAAAGGTTTTGTTCATAATCTGATTTTTGTCCCCGTCTCTCAGTGTAAATAGAAGAGCAGAATTCAGGAGTCAGTCATCAAAGTAATTTTTAATTGATCGTGACGCTTGCAGACTCGCTAACACAATTTGTAGTTCCATCAGTGTTATTTTTCGTACTCTTAGATCCCCCCTAACCCCCTTAAAAAGGGGGGAATCGGAATCAAAGTCCCCCTTTTTAAGGGGAGCCACTGCGGTCTTGGGGTCTCCCCAAGTGGAGCATGTGACGTGGATTTAGGGGGATCTAAAACTTTGGATACCGACAAGATGACTTGTTCATTCATCCTCTTAATTACGAATTAGTTTTGTACCTTACTGAATGACAAACTGCTGTATAAATAGCCAGAGCTAGGAAGTCAGGGTAATAAAATTTTAAAGTCAAAGAGTTCTCGGTAGAATTTACCATTATTGAAATGATGATTTATTAATGGCTTTCGGCTCTTTAATTAACTTTAAATAAATACTTCATATATTAGTATCTCATCCTAAATCCCGCATCTATTAATATGTATTAATAATGTACTCAATAGCCAAAAGACTTATTAGCTAAGGCTTTCAGTTAATAGATTATTTTTTGTGGGGTATAGGGTCGGGTTTCTGTCTCGTTTTCATCCCCGTTAGGGGAAGTGGTTATGGAAAGATAGGGTAAGTTTTAAACTTTTCAAGGTTCTGAGGAGTGGTGTCGATGGACTTCAACACTTAGCTAAAACAGTAAAATTTGTTACTAAAATCTGTCAAGCATTTAATAAATAAATTAATAGTTGTAAGCGGGGATGTCGTGAAATGGACATTCACCAACATCTACCCACAAGCGGCTAACTCTGAGCATCCAGCGCATTAATTAGCTTGACTTCATCAGCAAAATTCGCCCATCGGACAAAGTGAAATGGCCCGGCGATGGAACCCCACAGACGCTCATCAGTGTCTAAATCCCTTCCCCGGTCGAGGCTGAAAAATTCTTTACCGTCAATCTCAAATTCATTATCTAGATAAGTATTTTTGCCGTCACGAACCACAATGCAGCCTTTACCGGGTTCAACCCTGCCTTTAAAGCTATTACCTGTCCACTCTACAACCATGTTGCAACCTGACATTTTTTCCAATTGGTCAACGGATAAATCTTTTAAACGTTCAGGTTCACGAGATGCGCCGTAAAATTTTTGTTCTTCTTTAAGGGTGTAGTGTTCAATAATAATGTGGTTTTCTGCCGGAATCAACTTCATTACCCGCATCCGGTAGGGTTGATTGAGCATAAAATCATAAGCTTGTTCGAGAAACAAACTTACCCCTGAGAACAATTCCAAGGGAATGGGACGGATACACACGCGAATGTGGGCATAAAAAGGCGGATTTTCAAAAGCTTGTTCTTGATTACTAAAATCAGCTGCCATCCACCGGGCTAAGGTAGCAATATCAGTAGAATGAGTCACGTCGCTTCGCTCCGAATTCAAAATTCAAAATTCAAAATTCCCAAATTCTTCTTTGCGCTCTTTGTTTTGTTTACTCTGCGTCTGGAGTGGCTAAATAATTTTTTTTACACCGCAGAGGCGCGGAGAACGCAGAGAAAAAACAAGAGATTTTATCAGTTCTTTTGAAAAGGCAAGTTATAGATATTACGCTGCTTAAAATCCCATTGCCTCGGCGACTGCGCCCAATTCGGCTGCAATCCCCTGTTTAAATTGACTGTGATTGTGTTTAATAGCTGTATCTGGGTCTTTTAGACCATTGCCTGTGAGGACACAAACCACTGTCGCCCCTGTCGGAACTTGGTCTTTTACCTGCAACAACCCGGCTACAGAAGCGGCGCTAGCGGGTTCGCAGAAGATGCCTTCTGATGCTGCCAAAAGTCGATAAGCGTCGAGAATTTCTGCATCGGTAACGGCGTGGAAATTTCCTTTACTTGCGGTTTGGGCTGCGATCGCTAATTCCCAGCTAGCGGGGTTGCCAATGCGAATTGCTGTCGCGAGGGTTTCGGGATGCGCTACGGGCTGACCGTGTACTAATGGGGCTGCACCTGCGGCTTGGAATCCCATCATTCGAGGCAAGCGATCGCACTTTCCATCTTGATGGTATTGACAAAAGCCCATCCAATATGCTGTGATGTTTCCTGCATTCCCAACGGGGATGCACAACCAGTCTGGGGCATCACCCAAGGCATCGACAATTTCAAATGCTCCTGTTTTCTGCCCTTCTAGGCGGTAGGGATTGACCGAATTTACCAATGTTACCGGATAGCTTTCGGCCATCTCGCGGACAATTTCTAGCGCTTGGTCAAAATTTCCTTTAATTGCCAATACTTCTGCACCATATAGTAATGCCTGGGCTAACTTGCCTAGTGCCACATAACCATCGGGAATTAATACAAAGGCATTCATTCCCCCACGTCTGGCATAGGCGGCGGCGGCGGCTGAGGTATTACCCGTGCTGGCACAAATTACTGCTTTTGCCCCTGCTTCCTTGGCCTTGGAAATTGCCATAGTCATCCCCCGGTCTTTGAAGCTGCCGGTAGGGTTTAGACCATCATATTTTACAAAAACCCGTACTTGTCTGCCAATAAGTTCTGCGATCGCTGGCACTGGTATTAGAGGTGTGTTTCCCTCCAGCAGAGTTACCACCGGTGTTTGTTCGCTCACAGGCAAGTATTGGCGATAGGCTTCTATCAGTCCAGGCCAGGGTTGGCGATGAGATTTAGCAACAGATAGGCTCAAAGTCACGGGATTTAAAATTTCTTAATGTAAGGATTGGATATTTAGAGAGAGTGGCAAATGGAAGCATCGCATGGGGAAGAGGAAGAAAGTGGATTTTTCTTTGCCCTGTCCCAGCCCCTTAATTGCAAAAGAATATTACTTAAGAATATTATTTTTTGTGGTGCAGGTGTTTCACTTGCCATTTTTATTTAGAATACCAGTTAAATACGCAATGCGCTGTCTCTCCTTGGCAGTAGCCTTGGGCAAGTACCTGCCCATTTAATCTTGCTTGGGCTTCGTAGTTCTGGGAGGGCTTTCGGTAAGCGTGACACTTTGACTGTTACAAAAATGTAAGTACAACGGGGTAGTGTTTTATTTGGAACACAACCATTCTGTTCACCGTCTCTTATGATTGAACCGAAAACCTATTAGAGTATTTGATTGAAAATACACAATATTTTAATAAAGCTTAAAAGAGCATTATTATATTATTTCTAATGGTGTGAATTAAATTGTGGATTTAATTAATGATGCCTACTTGTTTATCTAGTGTTTCCGATCGCGAATCCCAAGCTAACTGGGTCAGTAAGCTAACCAAGTCTTATTATCAGGACGATCAGCAAGCTAAATTTATGCATTTACAAGCAGAAGTAGACTCTCTCTTGCAGCAGTTGGAAAACTTGAAGCACCAACGTTTAGCCGACACAGAGACTAGCCAAAAAGAATAAGTCAGTTTTGGAAATAGCGATGTCTACGACGGGCTACGCCTACGCCAGTGCCTCTTTAATTTAAATTTGAGTAAGGGGCGTGCTATTCAAAGCGCTGATTTTTCTCTGACCAGCGCCTCAAACTGTAGTTCTGAGCATTTTCTACTAGCAAAGCTAAGGATTGCACGTCTGAAAGCCTGGCGATCGCAGAGAGTCTTTGTAAATCATTTCCTGTAAAATCAGTGTAAATGACTTGATTGCGATCGGACAAAATTATAGTCCGGTCACGGTGTTGCTCTGTATTTCCCCCCTGAATTTCTGGTGGAGACTGATTCAAAGATGCGATTGCTGCTGCTGAGATAGTCAGTATGATTTCTGGTTGAGCGTTATTTGTTAAATCAATCACTTGAACGGGCCAATCACCCAACTTTTGCTGCATCTGCTCAAAGCTAGGAATAGCACCAGCCGGAACTTCACCAGATTGCTGTAAAGATTTCCACAGACTCGATAATATTACCTTCACCCCTTGGGGATTTTGTTGATACAGTTCTTGTAGGGTGATGGGAGATGGTTGTATCCATTCTAGTGCTGCATTTGTTAAGGCTAAAGGTTTGGGTTGAATAACATCGTTTTGATTCTCTGGAATTTTTGGCCCCATAGCTAATAGGCGCAAAACTTTACCCTGTAGTTGTACCGCTTTTATAGCCGCGATAGTAATTTTTTGTTCTCCATTTGGCAACCAGACTATAATCTGGATTTCCGGGTCAGAAGTGATTCCCAAAGTTTTCCAGAAAAATTTGGCGGTATCAGTTTTGGGTGGCTTCAAATTCGCAAAGGGTGAATTTAGCCAGCTTTTACCGTCATTGAATGCACTTACCTCTACCTGATACCAAACTTGGTTATCCGTGAGTTTCAAGTCTGCTGGAGAATTGGGTTGCAGCCACTCGGTGCTAGTAACTTGAGTAATTGGTTGCACTGTACCGACAATTTCACTAGGGTGAGTAGAGGATATTTGTGATTTTGCATCCTCACCATTGAGTCTTGCTAACAGACCCTGAATATAGGCAAGATTATCTTTTGTAATTTTTGGTTGCGCTTTTAACCAAGAATTAGCATGTTCTTCTCCCTGCTGAACAGCTAAAATCAGCACGAACCAAGCTTGCACCTCTAGTCTATTTGGGTTCACCCGCAACGCCTGAGCAGTTCGATTCCATAACCGGTTCTTATCCGCTTTCAGTAGAGTAGCAATTTCTTGGACATTATGTGGTGACGCTTCAAACACCTCTAAAGCTTTCTCCCAGCGACCATCAATCAAGTTTGCTAGTACTTCTTGACTAGGACTTGCCCATTTTTTCTGGGCTTGGATTTTAGTAAGTTGGGAATGCAAACGAATCAAATCCATTTGCGCTTGCGCCGCCTGTGGAAAAACTCCTTTGTGCTGTTTCTTGATGAATTTCAACCATTCAAAGGCTGGTGTCCACAGTCCAGTACGGGCAATTGCTAGGGCGTTTTGGTATGCAGAATCCTTGAGGGCTGGTGATTTGAGGCTAATCGCCTCCAATTCAATTGGTTTGAGTAATAACTTCACAGGCTTGACTTCGTAAACCTGTAAATGCGGTTCTAAACCTATTGTTTCATCAACAACTAACTCTTTTGTCGCATCACCAGTTACCTGTTGCCATTTGGGTAATTGTCCGTTGGGACTTGTCCAAGACAACATTTGTATTAAATTGGTGCGTTCTGGATTGTAATATACAATGTGACCGTAAGCGATCGCACCAGTTCCTTGTTGGCGTTTACCCCGCAAATTAAACCAAACCCCTGGTGATGGTGTCCCACCGTCAAACCGTTGCACTTCAGTTAAAGGTAAGGGAACGCTGATATCTTGCAGTTCTAATGTTCCATCAAGTGAGGGAGAAATTACAAAGGATTCTTCTGGCCCAGTTACAGATAATTGAGTCGTTAGGTAGTAGTAATTTTCTGACTGAGATTTAAACTCTAACTCTTTTGAGCGCTCGTAAACCCTGAGTTCCACAAGCTTTTTACAATCAGATTGACAATTAGCCCGCTGCTGCCAAACTGGTAGTAAAAAAGAGTCTTTTGCATCCTGACGTAAAGGTAGATTTTCCCCAAATATTTGGTTTTTTTGACTCAAATCGAGTTGAATTTGTTTGAGGGTTTTGGGGCGTTCGTGCTTGCCAAGAGAGATTTGGGCCCATGCAGGTAAAATTTTATTTAGCCAGCTTACCTGGTCTGGATTGAAGATGAAGAGAACACTAATCCAGGCAAAAGCCATAACTAGACTAGCACTACTCAACAGAATTGCGATCGCTAATGTTGACGACAACCAACTTCCCCGTTTTAGCTTTTTCTGGGGTTTTTTAACGACGCGTTTTATCACACCTGCATGAGGTTTATTTTGTTTTGAGGTTTTTGGTATCGGCTTGCGTGGACGATTTGCCATAGATTGAGGATTGGAGATTGGGAATTAGGGGTTGGGGATTAAAAATTGGGAATTAGGGGATTAGGGATTGAGAAAACTTTTCCTAGTCCCCAGTCACCAATCCCCAGTCCCCAGTACCTAGAGAGCCAGTCCCCAATACCCTGTTATACTCGTCCTTTCAGAAGTTGCCCAGAAAGATTTAAGTCTCATTTTCGACAAAATACGTAAATTTTCCCATGTGAATGTTAGACAACAGCGAATACACTCTTCACTTGAGTATGTGAAGAGTGTAAAAAGTTGAAAGGTAGACTTATTAGCCGCAGTTATCGCAAAACCTGGATGCTCGCATGCTTACTAATTGCGGGAGTAAATGGCGTTGCACAAAAAGTACTAGCACAGGAGTACACAGACACAGTAACTACTCAAGCGCACGAGAGTGAGAGTACAGATTTAAATTCTCCTCCCCTCTCCCCCATAAATCCGATGGCGCAAGTTACATCGGTTTCTCAACTCAAGGACGTACAACCCAACGATTGGGCATTCCAAGCATTACAGTCTTTGGTGGAACGCTATGGTTGTATAGCTGGCTATCCAGATAGTAGCTATCGCGGTAATCGCGCCTTAACTCGCTATGAATTTGCCGCCGGGATAAATGCTTGTTTAGATAGAGTCAACGAATTAATCACTACAGCCACCAGCGATTTAGTCACCCGCGAAGATTTAGCAATATTACAAAAATTGCAGTCAGAATTTGCCCCAGAATTAGCAACTTTGCGGGGTCGTGTCGATAGTTTAGAAGCCAGAACTGGCGAAATTGAAGCTAACCAATTCTCAACAACAACCAAACTCAGTGGACTACTAATAGTCGGCATTCAAGGACGCACTAACAATCGTGGTGATGTTAATCCTAGAGATGGACAAAAAGATACAAATGATGCAGGAACAAACACTGATGTTATCTCCTTAGCACAACTATATTTAACTAGTCAAATTACTCCTAGTAGTTACTTGTTTACAGGTCTTTTAGCTGGTAGAGGTACTAGTGCGCCAAGATTTACCAATAGTGTTTCTCGGAATGATGTTTTACTTGGCTACGAATTTCCTACAGATAGCTTGATTGTAAGTGACCTTAATTTTCATTGGCTAGTGACAGATAAATTAGCAGTGATGGTGGGAACAGAAGGTGTAAGTATGCCTGCTGCTTTCCGAGGCCCAAATCGAGTAGAAAGTGCAGCAACAGGGCCATTATCTTATTTTGCCCAAAGAAACCCAATTTTAAATATGGGATACGGTCACGGCGGTATAGCTATTGATTGGCAATTTTCTAAACGCGCTAGTTTGCAGGCAATTTATACTGCTTATCAACCAGGAAACCCCGGTAAAGGTAGCGGTTTATTTGATGGAACTAGAACTACAGGAGTGCAATTGCTGTTGACACCAACTGATACTCTCGATTTAAGTTTGTATTACGTTAACAATTACTCTTCAGATGGTTGTTTATTAACTTTTGTTGGTGATGAATGCTTAACTGCGGTTAATACAACTACCGGGAAATCAGCGCCATTACAAACCAACGCCGTAGGTGCGACTATAACTTGGCAAGTTTCTCCTCATCTGAGTGCAGGTGCATGGGGTGGTTATACTAAATCTTATATTCCTGGGCAATCAGGAAATGTGGAGACGACGAATTATATGGTGTTTCTGAATTTCCCTGATTTATTGAAGAAAGGAAATTTAGGCGGAATTTATGTCGGTCAACCTCCTAAAATCACCAGTAGCGACCTACCTGTAGGGAATAATGTCCCTGATTTTATTAATACCGGCTTAGGACGTGCAGGTGGACAACCAGGGACAACCACTCAAATAGAGGCATTTTATCGTTTCCAGGTAACAGATAACATCAGCATTACACCAGGAATAATTCATCTATTGCAACCTGGTAACACACCAGATAATGACTCAGTTACTATTGGCATTCTGCGGAGTACTTTTAGTTTTTAATTTTGTTTGTAGATAAACATCATAAAACTGACAGCATTTTTAAAGTAGGATGACCAGTCGATAAATTAAGCTTTTTGGTGATTTTTACGTAAGTTATGGAGATATAAAAAAAGGTTTGGCGGTGAACCAAACCTCTCTATAAATCCAGTGCATAACAACATCCCGAATTAATTTACTCATTATTATATTCATAGGGCATCTTCCTATAGGATGTGTGCAAATATCCTCAAACCTGATGGCCTAATTTTCGAGTATAATCTAATACCTAAAAAAGAAAACTAGCTGTAAGGTGATTTTTCCAGCAAGCAAAATAAAAGACGGGATGATTTATCCCGTCCAAATAGCTTGAAAGTGGCAATGCACCTTGGACTCTGCAAAAAATTATCACAAATAAAACTTAATATGTAAGGCTAACAAATAATATAGGACTCCTATTTGATTTTTGAACAAAATTAGGTATTGTAGGCTGTGTTAGAACGAAGTTCCTAACGCACTATCTGATATTATTTGTATTTCAGCTAATACATCACATGTTAATTCTAATGTGATGCCAAAAAATCAGCAATAAAAAAGACGGGGGTTAGCCCGTCTTCTGTATAATAAGTAAAAACATCTTGGTAATTTCTGCAATATATCAAAATCCTTTAATCACAATCTGCCAAATTGCCAAATGCTCACCAATAAAACACGAATATTAATTTCTCTGTAATTGGATATTTTTATAAGCTATAAATTTTACTCTCAGTACAAATTAATAGCTGCTTAAAGGGTAAGTAGATGGGCGTGAATAAATATAATATGTTCCGTCATTGCGAAGCGTTGCGATTGCTCCGCAATGATATCTTATATTTAATTATGCCTGCCTACTTATAATGATGAACCCTAACAAAAACATGCTTTTATATTATTAATCAATGTCACATAGGGCGTGCCAATTCGGGATATAAAAAAGCTGCGACTCCGAATAGCCTATTGTAGACATCGCACTATTCAGTTGGATATACTTATGATTTCTCTAGATATAAAAAATTACTGACGGCGAAGTTCATCATGAACCTAAGTATAGTTGATGAAAAATTGCAGATAGAATTTACCTTTAAAGAGCAACTACTAGCTGTTCGCTTGAATAAACTTTGGCAAATATCACTAGCCCATATTGAACAAGTTACAACAGCCGAACCCCAAAGCAATTGGCGAGAATTGCGTGCCCCTGGTAGCTTTATTCCTGGAGTGGTTAAGGCTGGAACTTATTACACTAACCGAGGTAAAGAGTTTTGGTATGTGAATCGAGAGACAAATTATTTAACTATTCAATTGCGAGATGAATCTTATAATCGGATTATCTTAACTATTGATAACAATGAGTCTTGGCAACAAAGACTTGCTCAAATAATTGCTGCATAGTTAGCTCATTCAAGTATCTACACTAAATTTTCCGGCATTGCATAAATGCGGCATGAGTTTCTGGTTGAAACCATTGAAAATTCGTTACAAATTGGGCGAAATCATCCCATGATTCAGCAACGCCAATCTTCCTTGCGAAATGCTACCGCGATTAAGGGAAGCAGCAGCCCTCTTATAATAGCCATTCCCAGTCTAAGACTGGGAATAAGGTAATCTATCACAGGTTTGTCTAGTCAGGTTTCTATTTTATTTACTGTTCTCTCTATTAACCACCAGCAACAGCAGGAACAATACTTACTTCATCGCCATCTTTCAAGGCTGTGTTAATACCATCTAAATAGCGAATATCTTCGCTATCGACGTAAAAATTTACAAACCGACGTAGCTTGCCTTCTTCATCGCATAATCTGGATTTAATACCAGGAAAGCTTTGTTCTAAGGATTCCAACAATTCAGCAATGGTGCTACCGTTGGATTCTAGACTAGCTTGATTATGAGTCAAATTTTGAAGAGTCGTAGGAACTAAAACTGTTACAGCCATAGAAGTACAAAATGAGGAGTGAAAAGTGAGGAATACAATTAAGAGTTAGGAGTTATGAATAAAAAACTCATAACTCACAACTCATAACTAAACGAGGACTTGTTGCCATTCCAAGCGATCCAGAGTCCGCGATCGCTCTAGAGCGCGTTCAAAACTATCAAGTTTAGCATCAATAGTCAAGGGTTCTCCAACATAGCCTTGGATTGCTTCTTGGGTTTTCAAACCATTGCCGGTGATGTAAATCACGGTAGTTTCATCTGGATCGATTTTGCCAGCTTCTACCAGTTTTTTCAGCACGGCTACGGTTGTACCACCAGCCGTTTCTGTGAAGATGCCTTCGGTTTCTGCCAGCAACTTGATGCCATCAATAATTTCTGCATCATTGACTGATTCAATATTACCACCAGTTTTCTGGGCTAACTCTACAGCATAAATGCCGTCTGCGGGATTACCGATCGCTAGGGATTTCGCAATTGTATTCGGTTTCACTGGCTTAATAAAGTCGCGTCCTTCTTTGAAGGCTTGAGCGATGGGCGAACAACCCTCAGCTTGAGCGCCACTGAAACGGACGCTCTTGTTTTCTACTAAACCAACTTCGATAAATTCTTGGAACCCTTTATAAATTTTGGTAAATAGCGAACCCGAAGCTAAAGGAGCAACCACATGATCGGGTAATTCCCAGCCTAGTTGTTCCGCAACTTCAAAACCTAGCGTCTTGGAACCTTCAGAGTAGTAAGGACGCAGGTTAATATTGACAAAACCCCAGCCATGTGTATTAGCAACTTCCGAACAAAGACGATTGACTTGATCGTAGTTGCCTTTGACAGCCATCAGCGTGGGACTGTAGATCAGGCTACCGATAATTTTACCGGCTTCTAAATCTGCGGGGATGAACACACAGCAATCTAAACCGGCATGAGCTGCGATCGCAGCTGTAGAATTTGCCAAGTTACCAGTGCTAGCGCAAGAAACAGTAGTGAAACCCAATTCTCGCGCCCTTGATAGAGCGACTGACACTACCCGATCCTTAAAGCTTAAGGTGGGCATATTAACGGCATCATTTTTTATATAAAGTTTATTTAGACCCAGGCGACGGGCAAGACGGTGGGAACGAACTAAGGGAGTCATCCCCGTTCCCACATCTATAACATTGTCAGTTGCGACAGGCAAAAAGGGACGGTAGCGCCAAATTGAATTGGGCCCAGCTTGAATTGTTTCACGAGTGACGGTCAGACGCAGGGCGTTGTAGTCATACTTTACTTCTAACGGGCCAAAACATGACTCACAAACATTACTGGCTTTGAGTTCATATTCTGCACCACATTCCTTACACTTTAAGGCTTGAAAGTAGGCAGTGCTGGTTTGGGTTAGGTTTTGGGTTTTGATTGCCTGAGTCATAAACTAGCTTTCCCTGTTTGTCTGTCGGCTGTCGCCTGATAGTAACACGAGCAAAAATACCAGTCAAACATACCCGATAAAAATTGTCGGGTATATTTGGTATTTAAATGAATGATCCTTGTAAACCTTTGATACAAGCAATCCCTTTGTTTAGTATTTACACTTACGAGTTTAGTGTTGCAAAACATGACAATAGCATTAATTACTCAGTCTTAACACTGACTGATTGTATGAGTAAATTGCATTTTATTATGATTAATTTGCATCCAAATAAAGAACTATCCCATTTAAGCGATTTAGATCGGTTAGTTAACCTTCTATTTTTTTATCTAAATGACTCCACAGGGTTGTATGCATATATGGCAGCAAAGACTCAAAAGTATTTTCAGATATAAGTTTCAGTATTTTTAACACCTCGATCGAAACCCAAAAATTGCTATGTGTGTTGCCAAAATGAAGTTAATTTTTCAGCTTCGATTGCACTGATGCAGCGCCAGAGAAGTTACTTATTTATACGGAAGATTTTTTTTGCTGTAAAAGCTACATTGCTATTTACATTTAGATTACAGAAAAAAACATAGTAACAAATTACACATATTTGCGATTATTAGCCTTGAGCCTCAAACATTAAGCGGAAAACAAGTAGGCAAATTATTTCTGCTTATTGCTGCAATGTAGTCTTTAAGGAGTGTCAATAATTTAACAGGTCAAAATATACGCTCCCCGAAAAATTAAGGTTTCGGGGAGATGTAGTCGGTAATTCTTTAAAGAATTGTCGAACTTTTTACTGTCTCAAAACCCAAGATTAAAAGCAAAGAAATAAACAACTTTTATGGTATATCGAAATAAATCTATCACCAAGCAGCGTCAGCTTTACCAATCTCTAGTAGCAACAGCATTATTAACTGGTAGCTTTTTCCAATTTGTTGCACCTGTATTAGCTGACGGAACTACTGCGGGTACATCTATCAGTAACACCGCGACAGCGACCTACGAAGATCCTAACAGTCCCGGGACAACAATTAATGCCACTTCTAATACTGTAGTTGTCACTGTAGCAGAGGTTGCTGGTATTACCGTTACAGCATCTGGTGTAACAGATGCCACCACTAGCCCTACTAATACAACAGTTCAGGTTGGCGACCTACTAATCTACACCTACAATCTGACTAACGTAGGTAACGACCCGACCAAATTCCACATTCCTAACCAAGCGACAACAACTGGGCCGGGTACAGTTTCTGGCACACTACCAAATGGTGGTACAGCTAATAGCCTACAATATAGCACCGACGGCGGTCAAACATGGACAAACATCCCGCAAGGCGGCGTAGACACACCCTCGGTTCCAGTTGGTGGTACTGTATTGGTGCGTGTACCGGTTACTGTCCAGAATGGCGCTCAAACCAACGACATAATCACCGTTACCCTTGGTAATACCCCTGGTGATGCTCAAAACCAACTGCGGAGTCCTGATGGTGGTGACGTGTTCACCGTAGATAATCTCGATGGTAGTGTTACTGGTGAGGTAACTGGGGCACCAGTTAATGGTACGCGAGAAGCTAGCGCCACCGAGCAAATTAAGGTTGGTTTAACGCTGAAGACTTATGCTTTAGCTACCATTCTTAAGGTTCGCAGTGGCTATAACAATGCTGGAACAACTGCGATTACAGATGACAAGCTGACTTATGATTTGAGTTTGCGCGTTGAGTCTAACGATCCCACAGGGCAGGGAATTACGCCAGCAGCTTTGACAGGTACAAGCATCAATGTGAATGGTGCTGCTGGCAACTATATTTTAGTTTCCGATGCGATTCCTGCGGGTACAAATTTGGCAGTAGCACCAACTGCACCTCCTGGTTGGCAAACTGTTTATACTACTAGCCCAGTTACAACTAATGCTAATACAGCTAGTTGGACTACGACAGCACCAGCCTCTCTGGCCTCAGTTACTCGCGTTGGTTTTATCAATAATCCAGCGACTATTACTTCCATTGCTCCTGGTACAACGGTAAATGGCTTCTCAATTCAGCTAGCTGTTAAATCAACTGCAACTTCACCCTTAACCGTCGCTAATATCGCTCAATTATTTGGTCAAACACCTACCAACAATTTTCCAGTGTACGACGAATCAGGCGACCAAAATCCCAGTAACTACGACGGTTCCCCAGGCAGTATGACACCTCCTGCGGGTACTGATACCAATAATGATGGTATTCCCGATGCTTTACCACCTGCTAGTGTTGATGATGGCTATATTAATACTCCAACATCTCCAGAAACTGGAACTGACACGGGTAATAACAACAGTGGTACTGGTACTGGTGGTGAGGCGAACGTCTTCACAGTGCAAGCACCTGTTGCTTCAGCATTACTCAACGGGCCGCTGAATGCCCCGGATGCCACTGGGCCATCGGGTGGAACCGACGATGACTTCACGAACAAATCTTCTCTCGTTCCTGCTGGTACAGCACCTGGTAGTACACTCGATCCTCAATCAGTTGGTTTCACAAACACAATTAAGAATAGTGGTACTGATGCAGGTGTATTGAAGATAGAGCCAACGAAACCAACAATTTCGGGAGATTTACCGAATAATACAAAGGTAACTATTACCTATAATAGTCAGTCTGCTGTCTATACCTACAATAATGGAGTTTTCAGCATAACTGGTACAGCAATTACAATCCCCAATGTTGCTCCTGGTGCAAGTATCAACTACGGTGTGGAAGTTGATTTACCTCCAGGCACGCAGTTATCTACTGATATTAACAGAGGCTTCCCAGTACCCATCACTGCTTCTATTGACAACTACACAACGGATACCAACGGTGATGGAATCAAGGATAGTGGGAACGATAATAACTTTGATTCATCCAACATTACTATCGATCGCGTTTACACTGGTTTCTTGAAACTGCTGAAAAAGTCACGAGTCTTACAAGGAACTGGGCCTGTAGTTCAGGGGAATGACGGTACATTCAGTATCGATCCGAAAAAGCCTGCACCGGGAAATATTATTGAGTATCAAATTCAGTACACAAATATTTCCGATCCTCAATCTGGAACCGGTAACGTGATTTTGAATGCCAACAAAGTTGTGATTATTGAAGATGGTACGCAAAGCCCCAACAACTGGGCACTAGACAACGATGCCAGCGGTCAAATTGATACTAGCAACATTGTTGGTTCAGCTAAGGATTCTGGAACTGCAACTATCCAGTTTTTCAGTGGTAATCCAGCTAATACCTCTGGCATCGACCAAACCGGAACTACCGTAAACGCAGATATTACCAAGTATGTAGATAGTGTAACTGGCGCGATCGCACCGGGTATTCAAAGAACATTTACCTTCCAACGCAAGGTGAACTAATTCGTTGGGAATGGGGAATGAGCGATCGCTGCAATTAGTTTACCTCAATCCCCAACCCTCAAACAGCAAGCAAATAGGAGAGTGACTATTTCTTGGCAAAAGCAGGGAAAGATAAGTCGACAATTAGCATTCTGAAAGTTTTTTGAGGTTATTTGTATGAAGCGTGTTTCTCTTGCAGGTTTAGGAGCGTTCGCTCTCATTGCTACAGTTTCATTTATCGGTCAAATTCCAGGAATCGCAAATGGATGGCACTCAGACAGTGCTGTTGCTCAGAATATCAAAACTCAAGGGCAAATACAACTGCGTTTAGAAGTAGAAAAGCAAGTGGTAGCCCAAGATCGGCAGGGTAAGCAAAGCCAGAAATGGGAACCTTTGAAAGGTCAAGCTGTAGTGCGTCCAGGGGATGTGTTGCGATATACCTTGAGTGGCGAAAATAAGAGCGATCGCTCAGTGAAGAATTTAACTCTTAATCAACCTATTCCTAAAGGAATGGTCTACGTGCTGAAATCTGCAAATGTCCCCAATAATGCCAAAGTTATTTACAGCATTGATGGTGGGCGCAGCTTTGTTGAAAATCCCACTGTGAAAGTTACTCTTCCTGGCGGCAAAGTGGAAACCAAACCAGCACCAGCCATTGCTTACACCCATATCCGTTTGCAGATTCCGTTACTTGCAGCTAAGACAACGGTATCGGCGACTTATCAAACCCAAGTGCGCTAATTGGGTTGGGGATTGGAGATTGGGGAAGATTTTCTGGGAACGCTAATTGGGTGCTATGGCTCCGAAACGAGATTTACACCATTTAAAAATTCTGGATTTCCAGAAATAAATAAGTGCTTTTATTAACAACAAGCTTGACATTTCAGAGGAGATGTGTTTTGTGAGCCGTCTTCAAAACCAAAAGCAAATTACTTCTTGCAGTAGCTGGTGGCGACGGTTAACAGCTACTGTTCTTCTGGGAAGTTTTTTGCATACTATTACACCTATACCAGCGATCGCGCAGCAGACTAACAATCTAGCTGCATCTTTGCCGTTAATAAATCAAGCTACTTATACTTATACAGACTCTGTTACTAATTATCAATATCAAGGAACTTCTAGTCAGCTTAATGTTACTCCTAGCCGATTATTCGATCCATTAGGGCGGATTTTAGGTTGCGCTGGCACTATTTTATCTGACTATACAGGTTTTTCAGTTGGTGTATACGAACCTAACTCTAGCGACCCAACGGGCACAGAATTGGGTAGCTTGGTTTCTTTGACTCGAACAGAGTTACCCGATATTTCTAATAACAACGTTCCTGGCGGGAAATCGCCAAATACAGAGAATAGTAACCCTTATTTCGTTACAAATAACCCTGCGGGTGTCTACAATTTCCTACTCGATCCGAATAAGGGTCAAATCGATCCAGGTAGAATTTACATTTTTGTAGTTAATCCACCACCAAATTCTATCTACAAACAACGGCGAATCAAGATTGAAATCCTTGGCAGTACTGGCACACAAGGCAATCAGGTCGTGCGATATGTTGCTACTTCTCTGGATGGTCAACCAATAAGTACCACAGGTGAAACCAGGGTAGAGCAAACAGTTGTTTTAGTTCCGAATGCAGAGGTTGTGGGACTAAATTTATTAGCCTTTGAATTCACCACAAATTTGTGCCAAGCCAATCAGTTGCAGATTATCAAAACAGGCGATCGCGCTGCTGCTGAACCTGGAGATACGGTAATCTACCGTCTGTCGGTAAAAAATCTCGCTGATGCTAGTTTGAATAATATATTTATCACCGACAGCCTACCTTTAGGATTCCAATTTTTACCTAAATCTGTGCGGGGAGAGTTGGATGGTCAAGCAGTTACTCTCACCTCAGAAAGCAATGGGAACACGGTGATTTTCAGGACAGACGTAACGATTCCCACTGATAAAGTCTTGAATATTGCCTATGCCGCTCAACTCACAGCTGATTCTCTGCGCGGTAATGGTCGTAATAGTGCGATCGTCAATGGTCAACGAGCTGATAACCGTTTTAGCACCAAGGATGGCCCTGCAACCCATCAATTGAAAATTCGTTCAGGAATCGTCTCTGACTGTGGCACGATTATCGGTCGCGTCTTTGTTGATAAAAACTTTGATGGCGAACAACAGCGTGGTGAGCCTGGAATCCCCAATGCAGTGATTTTTTTGGAGGACGGAAACCGCATCACTACAGATCCTAATGGTTTGTTCTCCTTAGCTAATGCCTTACCTGGATACCACACAGGTGTACTAGACCTCAGCAGTGTACCCGGTTACGCCCTAGCTCACAACGAAAAATTCCGCGAACGCAATAGCCAATCTCGCTTGGTGCATTTAGAACCTGGTGGTTTAGTACGCATGAACTTCGCAGTTACCCCCACATTTCAGGAGCCAGTCAAGAAATGAAACCCAGACTGCACTGTGCAACTAGATTTAACCTGAAGATGATGGGGGTAATGCCAGTAATATCTCTCAGCTTGGTTTTGTATCCTGCCATAGTCAAAGCAGAACCAGCCAATGAAAACCTCTTTTTCCCTTCGCAAGCAGACAAGGGTATAGAACAGAATAAAGTTGCTGAAAAAAGCATAGATTCAAATTCTCCTCATCTGTTGGGAAGTTCCGAGCAGCAGTTTCTACCTTTTGAAACGGAAATACAACCATTTGAACCAGCAACTTCTGTTGATTTAGCCAGAGAAGATAAAAAGGACGAAGGCCAAAACAGTGAGGGACAGTTGCAAAGTTCTCCAACGGAAATACAACCATTTCAACCAGCAACTTCTGTTACTTTACCCAGAGGCTTACGCAAAATAGCCGGAATCGCTGAAGTCAAAGAGAAAATTCCCCCTCCCTCCATTTCTGGAGCAATCAAAATCCTGACTCCAACGGCTGAGAGTGTTGTAGATGTACAAGCTACCACAGTAATTTTGCAATTCCCTGCTGGTAGTCAAGTGGAATTGCGGGTAAATGGCGTTTTGGTAGACTCTTCTCTAGTAGGACGGACGGAAACTGAGGCCAATACTAACTTGGTAACGCAGACATGGTATGGTGTCTCCTTAAAGGAAGGTAATAACACCATCTCTGCACAAGCAGTTGGAGGAACAGAACCCCCGGTAACAGTGCAAGTTGCAGTCCGAGGAGCGGCACAGCAATTAACCTTAGAAACAGTTGAGTCCCGCATCCCGGCGGATGGACGTTCTACAGCCACAATCAGGGGTCAACTCATTGATGCAAATGGCAATCGCTCTAATCGTGATGCTGTTGTCACTTTGATCCCTACTGCTGGGGAGTTGGTTGGGAAAGACTTCAAACCCGATGAACCCGGATTTCAAGTTGAGGCGAAAGGGGGGCAATTTACTGCGATTTTACGATCGCAATTAAAAGCGCAAACTGTGACAATTCGGGCGATCGCAAATGATTTGGAAGCCTTTACCCAATTGCAATTTGAAACTTCACTGCGTCCCAGTTTGGTAACAGGGGTAATAGATTTACGGTTGGGCGCGAGAGGGACAAATTATTACGGCAGTTTTCGTGATTTTCTCCCTCCTGACAAAGACAACGGCACGCAATTAGATTTCCATTCAGCGATATTTGCCACTGGTGCGATCGGGGAATGGTTGTTTACAGGTGCATACAACAGTTCTCGTAATCTGAATGAAGATTGCAACTGCGATAATCGCCTGTTTAGAACTTACCAATCCAGCGAGCAAAACTATCCTGTCTACGGCGATAGCTCGAAAGTTGATGTAGTGGCTCCTTCTATTGACAGTGTATTTTTGCGTTTTGAGCGTTCAAATGGTATCCCCGGCTCCGATCCTGATTATGCCATGTGGGGTGACTACAACACAGAAGAGTTTGCAAGGCGATCGCAGCAATTTACTTCTATCACCCGTCAACTCCACGGCTTTAAAGCTAACTACAACTTAGGAAACTTACAAATTTCCGGCTTCTATGGCAACAACTTAGAGGGATTTCAACGGGATACCATTGCTCCCGATGGTACTAGTGGTTATTACTTCCTCTCTCGCAGAATATTACAAGCAGGTAGTGAAAATGTCTTTATCGAGTTAGAAGAACTAAATCGCCCTGGAACTGTACTAGAACGCAAACAGCTTAACCGAGGCCCAGACTACGAAATCGATTACGATCGCGGTACTTTATTATTCCGCGAACCGATTCTTCGCACAGATATCGATCAAACTGGACAAGTATTGGTACGCCGGATTGTTGTTACTTATCAATACGACGACCAAAACTCTGATAGCAATATCTTTGCCGGTCGTTTGCAATATAACCTTTCCCGGAAACTCAATCAAGAAAGTTGGATAGGAGCAACTTACCTCCAAGAAAATCATGGGGTGCGTGATTTTCAACTCTACGGTGCAGATGCGCTGATCGCTTTGGGTGACAAGGGGAAGTTAATCGCAGAATATGCCCATTCCATGAATGATTCTGATGTTGTGGGAAAAGTCAGTGGTGATGCGTACCGATTGGAAGCTGAGGGAGAAATTGCCAATGGGATTCAAGGTCGAGCCTATTATCGCTTTGCTGATACAGGTTTTGTCAATAATGCCACTATTAGCTTTGTCCCAGGACAAACCCGTTATGGGGCGCAGGTTACAGCTAGACTCACCTCAAGTACCAATGTCAGGGCGCAATATGACCATGAAGACAATTTTGGGATTGCTCCCCAACCCCTAGACACCTTTGAAGAACTGTTTGCACCCCGTTCTGAGGCTATACCTGGAAGCCAAGTTGATAATTCTCTGACGACGATTTCGGCTGGGATTCAACAACGCTTGGGTAGTGCCACTTTGGATGTAGATTGGATTCATCGTCGTCGGGAAGACCGAATCGCTGACAACGCCTTAAGTAGTAATTCCGATCAATTGCGATCGCGTTTCACAGTTCCCATCGCTAAGAACCTGACTTTCCAAGCTCAAAATGAACTCAGTTTATCTTCCCAAAAAGATACAGTTTACCCAGACCGTACCATCTTAGGATTGAATTGGGCATTAATTCCTGGTGTCAGTGTCAGTCTGGCTCAACAGTTTTACACTGGCGGTCAATTTTCGGGTAATTCCATCACCAGCTTAAGTGTCAATGGCGAACACAAACTCGGAACCGATACTACCTTGACTGGTCGTTACTCAATTTTAGGTGGTGCTAATGAACTGACTACCCAAGGAGCAATAGGTTTAAATAACCGCTGGACTATTGCTTCGGGATTGCGGCTGAATTTAGCTTACGAACACATATTTGGCAACTTCTTCGGACGAACTGCGGCGGGTCAACAATATGCCCAACCCTATGCCTTTGGTCAATCAGCATCTGCGATCGGATTTGAAGGTGGAGATAGTTACAGTGTTGGGCTAGAATACTCTGATAATCCCCAGTTTCAAGCCAGCGCTCGTTACGAACATCGCACTTCTTCTGGTGGTAGCAATACAGTAATTACCGCAGGTGCCGCAGGTAAAATTTCTCCGGCTCTCACAGCTTTGGTACGCTATCAACAGGCAAACTCTTCTAATCAAAAGCTGTCAGGATTGGGAGATACGGCTAACCTGAAGTTGGGTTTAGCTTACCGCGACCCCAATAGCGATAAATTTAATGCTTTATTACGTTATGAATATCGCCAAAATCCGGCGATTATTCCTGACACCATCCTGCTAGGCAGTGGTACAGGTTCCCAAGACCATACCTTTGCCTTAGAAGCTATTTACGCCCCTAACTGGCAATGGGAATTCTATGGTAAGTATGCTTTGCGTAACAGTACTTCTTATTTGGCTAACGATTTAGTTGGTACGAGTACGGTTAATCTGGGACAATTACGAGCTACCTATCGTTTGGGATATAGCTGGGATTTAGTTGGTGAGGCTCGTTGGATTGGCCAATCTAACTACAGTGAGACAGGTTTTGTGGTAGAAACAGGCTATTACCTCACTCCTAATTTGCGCCTTTCGGCTGGATATGTGTTTGGAAAAGTTGATGACCGAGATTTTTCTGGGACACGTTCCGCAGGTGGAGCATATTTGGGTTTCACGGTTAAACTGGATGAATTGTTTGAGGGCTTTGGACAACAAAAGCCGGTGCCACGTCAGCAACCAGAATCCACCGTGCAAAGCCTGATAAAGAAATTACGACAGTGAAATTTTGCTTCTCTTGGCAAATTACTGTCTTTTGATTTTTCTTTTTTCAGAGTGATAAAAGAGCGGTAGCCTCACGATTAAACTGGCATGACTTCTCGCACTTCAACTGGTTCACCTGTCAAGCTAAAAGGGCGAACTTCAGTAATTTTTACTTTTACTAACTGCCCTTTCAATTCTTTAATGTCACCACTGAAAAATGTCAACCGATTACCATCAGTGCGTCCCATCACCTGGGTTTGATCTTTGGGGTTTTGGTCTTCTACTAAAACGGATTCGATGCGTCCAAAGTAACGTTGCGATCGCTCTGCTACTTTCAAGTTTCCCAAATGATTGAGCCGTTGGAGGCGATCGCTTTTAATTTCTTCACTTAGTTGATTGTTCCACAAAGCGGCAGGTGTCCCTGGACGCGGCGAATATGCTGCTGTATTCAACATATCAAAACCAATATCTTCCACCAGTTTCAGGGTATTTTCAAACTGTGCTTCTGTCTCCCCAGGAAAACCAACAATCGCATCAGCACTAACGGAGGCATCTGGCATATATCGCCGAATGGTATCGATAATCCGCCGATATTTCTCATGGGTATAACCGCGCGACATCGCCTTTAAAAGTTCATTATCCCCAGATTGAAAGGGAATGTGGAAGTGTTTGCAGACTTTGGGCAACTCAGCACAAGCCTTAATCAATCTCTCTGTAAAATAACGGGGGTGGCTAGTAGCAAATCTTAATCTTTCAATCCCTGGCACATCATGGACGTAATAAAGTAAATCTGTGAAGTTGTTCAGATGCCTACCTTCTGGCGTTGTTCCTGGCAAATCTCTGCCGTAAGCATCAATATTTTGACCGAGTAGAGTAATTTCCTTGTAACCTTGCCGTCCTAATTCTGACATTTCAGCGCGTATGGCTGACGGTATGCGAGATTGTTCGATACCGCGCACATTGGGAACCACGCAGTAGGTGCAGCGTTCGTTACAGCCGTAAATTACATTTACCCAAGCTGTTACCTTACTATCCCGTCGCGGTTGGGTGATATCTTCAATAATGTGAACCGACTCGGTTGCTACAACTTGGTTGCCATTAAACACCGACTCCAGCAAATCTTTAAGGCGGTTGGCATGTTGTGGCCCCATTACCAAGTCTAATTCTGGAACTCGTCGCAACAGCGCTTCGCCTTCTTGCTGGGCAACACAACCAGCAACAATCAGCGTTAAATCAGGTTGCTCATGCTTGCGCTTCGCCTGTCTGCCAAGATAGGAATATACCTTTTGCTCGGCATTATCTCGAATTGTGCAGGTATTGTAGAGAATCACATCTGCATTATTCGGGTCTTCAGACCATTCAAAGCCCATATCTTCCAAAACGCCAGCCATGCGCTCTGAGTCAGCTTTATTCATCTGACAACCGAAAGTAGTGATGTGGTAGTGGCGTTTAGAAGTGGTCATGGTCAATTCTGCTTAATTAGCTAATGTATATAAGGTTTATTTCTATTCTATAACGCTCTTAGAAGGATGTTTTAAAAGTCCTTGTCGGTATCAAAATGTGGCAACCAGTGACTCAGACACGCATTAAGAGAAGGCAAAATGGCGGCGATATTCTCACAAAAGACTTGGAGATGTCATTAGACATCTCCTAAAATAGTCAAAGCCTTTGTGTGGCTAGAATGTAGTCCTTAACCGGTTTGCCTCTTGAGGATTCTTCTCAATGTAATTCAGTATCTCACTCATACTTTAGTGTCAAAAAACTTCCCACGATCTTCTTTTACCACAAAATATACTATTTTGGATATGTCTAATAGGTTCTATAATGCAAGCGTTACAGACCTCTTTTGATCGCAATGACACGAGTGCAACTTGTTTATCCAAAAATTCCAGATAGCAAAAATTGTCCTTGGGAACGCTGCATAGCTTTTGAGAAATATGATGGTACAAATCTTCACTGGGTTTGGGAATTGGAACTTGGGTGGTATGCCTTTGGTACGCGTCGGGATCGGTTTGATTTAGATGATATGGGAATTGCACAATTCAACAAAGCGCATCCAGGTTTAGAAGAAGCTCCTGAGATTTTTAACAGAGACTTTGCTAATCCTTTACAAAGAGTATTTCAAGAAAATTTAAATTATCACTCGCCGGAAATTACAGTATTTACAGAGTTTTTTGGGACTAACTCCTTTGCCGGGATGCATCGAAAGGATGACCCAAAACAACTAATTCTCTTTGATGTACAAACTGATAAATGTATTATTGCTCCCGAACGATTTCTCCGAGATTTTAATTACCTAAACATTGCCCAGGTTATTTATCGCGGTAAGCTAACAGGTCAATTTATTGATGATATTCGAGAAGGAAAATATGGTGTATCAGAAGGTGTTATTTGTAAAGGAGGTGGCAGCGATAGTAATAACCTATGGATGGTGAAAATTAAAACATCTGCTTATATGAAAAAATTACAGCAAGCTTTTAAGGATGATTGGAAGACATATTGGGAATAAAGCAAATTGCACTATCCATTTTCCCTATTCGGACAACGGTGAATTTCTATTGCTTCCGTCCGTATGCATACCCTGTTCCTTTCCTCCTCTGCACCCAAGAGCCTCAATAATTTTCCTTATCAAGGATGCCATTTGGTTCAGAGTCAATTTCACAATCTTGATTTATGTAAAAAATTTTTCTTGCGGAACCGAATGCCGTGTTTTAGCCTAGTCATCGCCCACAACTCACACAGCCAAATCGTGGGCTTGTAGCAACGGATAAGAAATAATTATGCCGCAGGAGGATATAAGTAGAACAGGGTAAATAATTAAAGGTTTGTAGTGAGAACTTTAGTTCTCAAATCAGGACTAAAGTCCTTGCTACGAACTGATTTTCGCTAAAATTACATTACTTTACATAGTTTGTTTTTTTCAAGTCGTTCTACTTATGAGGCAATTAATAATTAAGAACTATTTGTCAGCATTCCGAATTCAGTTATCTTGAAATTATCTGTAGGGCAGTATTTTGAGGTTGTTGATGGGACGTAGTTTACTGCCGCACGTATTGCACTGGTTCTAGAAGAGGAAAATACCAATGCCAGAAAAATCAGGACTGTTCACACCATTTAGACTAGGTTCGCTCGATCTGACCAACCGCATCATCATGTCTCCCATGTCCCGTCTCCGAGCTACTACTGACTGTGTACCTACCCCGATAATGGTCGAATACTACACCCAAAGAGCTTCGGCGGGACTTATTATTACCGAAGGAACGCATCCTTCTCCAATGGGGCGCGGTTACACAACCTGTCCTGGGCTGCACAACCAGGAGCAGGTTGGAGGCTGGCGAAAAGTGACAGATGCAGTTCATGCTGCTGGAGGTCGGATATTTGTGCAACTGATGCACGCTGGACGGGTGTCACACTCTTCCCTATTACCTAACCACGCCCGACCAATCGCACCTTCGGCTATCCCGGTGGTGTCCGAAGAAGTTCATGTTTGGGATGGCAAAGTCCCTTTCGAGATACCCCGTGCGTTAGAGTTGTCCGAAATACCCGAAATAGTAGAGGAATACCGCAGAGCGGCGGAACTTTCTATTGAAGCAGGTTTTGATGGTGTGGAACTTCATGCAGCAACTGGATACCTACCCAACCAGTTCCAAGTCAGTGGCTCCAACCAACGCACCGATGCCTATGGTGGCACATTGGAGAATCGAACTCGCTTTACGCTCGAAGTGGTCAATGCTCTCTGTAGAGTTCGGGGAGCAGAGCGGATTGGAGTCAAGATCGCCCCTGGCTTCACAGTCAACGACACATTCGATGACAATCCTGCTGAAACTTACACTTATGTTGCAAAAGCACTTAGTCCACTCGGTTTGGCATACTTGCACGTTGGGTATAACCAAGGTTATGCCAGAGGAACTGCACCGAACTTCAACCCTATCGATCTCCTCCGTACCGTTTATCAAGGAACACTGCTGGCTGTGGGTGGTTTTGACCGACAACAGGGTGATGAAGCAATTACAAACGGGCGGGCTGATGCCATAGTTTTCGGGCGACCATTCATCTCTAACCCTGACTTAGTGGAGCGGCTACGACTCAATGCCCCTCTAAGCGAAGGTGATGTCAGGACGTTCTATGGTGGTAGTGAACATGGTTACACAGACTATCCAACTCTGTTGCAACTCCATTGAACAGTATGTCTGGATTCATGGTTAATTCCGCCAAATAATCTGATTTAATCACTTTGTACTCTTGGGCAATCATTCCAAAAGTCCTGCCAACTACACCCAGGTTTAGCTAACACTGCCCTAATGTCACTAACCGCTTGGGTATTTCTAATTGCTCGGCTCGATTGCGATCGCAATTGGTGTCGGTTCGCTTCCCAAGATTATCGCCGCAGCTTCGAGTGCCTGGGTATTGTTCATCGCGCTGGCGAGATTCTTCAATCCATGCCCATGAGTCGTAAGCATTCTTGGGCATTTTCTGATCGCAAAAAGGGAATGGTATAGTTGCAGAGAGGAAGTCAATCCCATCATTTTAGCAGTTAATTTTTTTCGTTCTTTATTTCTGCTAAAATTTTGTCAAGTCTATCGTTTGCGTCCTTAGCAAGTTGAATGCAACGTACACTTGAAACCAAACCTCCAGCAGCAGCAACAGTTCCTTCTGGAATTTTATTTGACAAAATTAGCCCAGCCCCTACAAAGCCAATAAAGAAAGATACTGTGGTGGCAATCAAGGACAGGTTAAAACTGTAACGTGCTTGGCGCAAGCGTTCTTGGGTAATGAACAGTTTGATTGTGGAATGATCTCTAGGAGTTGGTTCGTTATTCATGGATTATGCAGAGGATTTAAATTTCATACTTCCGATCCGTTTGGTTTCATCAACCGCACCCTCAATATTCAGCATCTGGCAATACATAACTTGGCTACGACCTTAAAATCTTAAGATTCAATACTTCTGCTTCTAGTTCATAGTAATGCCAATCAAACTAATAGTTTTGGCCTCCTAGTGCGTCGCAATACATTTCAGTCAAAGTCAAGGATATTGTAGGTTGGATAGAGCGGAGTGCAAAACATTAAGCTTCGCATAAGTGGAATTTTATTGCTCAATTCAACCTACATGGATATTGATTTTTAGCCTTAACTGAACGGTATTGAATCATTAGCCATCTATGAGATGCCGCTCAATTTATTTTTTTAGTAAAGACTCAATAATTATGGCGGTGGCAAACAAACATATTAGAATAATAGTCAATTTTGCCAACAAGTCTGCAATCACAGGTAACAGCATTTGAGTCACACCCCCTAATCCCAAAATACCAGAAATAACAAAGGTAATCGCCAAGCCAAATACAAACAGTAGCAAGTATTTTAAAAATCTTGAAGCTAACCGAAATAAGAAGTTGTTTTTGTTTTCTTGTTGAGTTTTCATAGTTATGCTCTCCAAAAATTTGCTAACTTTTTCTATCAATCAATCACCCCTGAAAATATAAGGCAGGAAAAGTTTATCTAACTTTTCCTGCCTTGTAAAAATCACATTTATCATGGCTAGGGGTTGTACATTTTTGACTGTATTTTCTTCGTCTTGCTATTGGTTAGTCGTCACAACTATACCTACGCTTTACTTAATTTTTGAGAAGAATATCTAATTATTCAGTTTTTTGCTGATACTTATTCAATTGTGTTAGGATTTGGAATTCACTTGTAGCGTAATTAGATTTCTTCTCGTCCATCAACCAATTCTGTAAATCCTCGTTATTGATGACATATCGATAGTGGGTAGAACCCATGATAGTCACCACAATTTGACCACGCTTAATTCGTTCGCTTTTTACTTCTATGTGACCGAATCCAGTCTCATGCCAACAAGTAAGAAGAATTACCAGCAGCCGAGTCACAATTCTGTCAACTTCATTCGCTTCGCTAGTTTCTCTGGGCATAATTACGCAACCTTATGCTATACCAGTGCTAGACTCTCAGTTAAAAATTACAAATGTGTCAACCGTTCAATTGCTAAAAAGAAAGGTGTCACCTTTGCGAACAGGAATCTACCAGGGGATTTGCTTACATGATTGAGTGAGCAGTTTTTAATTGTGTTTTTTCAGGAACTAAGTGTCGTAATCTGTGACAACTATCTCATGTATAGAACTATCTCATACCGATCCGATTACTGTCAAGCAGTTAAGTGATAAATTTTATTTGTATGGCTGGAGTCAAATACGTGAGTAGAGTGTAGATTACTCAAAGCTCTTTGGTTAAAGGCTCCTTAGCAATCAGCACGTTACTATATTCCACATTCCCCATCAATTGAGGATCTCAAAAAATCAAGATTTCCGTACAAGTGACAAGTGTCACAAAAGCTTTTAGATTGTAAGCTATTCTTAGTCACTAAATCGGATGTTAGGTGGAAAGCCGCCAAACGATATGAATCAACAACAGTTGAATGAAACCTTCGATAAACTAACGCCACGTCGCCAAGAGGTGTTGCGTTTAGTTTTGGCTGGGGAGTTAGACGAAGCGATCGCTCAAGTTCTGGTTATTCAGCCAGCGACAGTCAGAAAGTACCTAGAAAGACTATATAGAGCATTTGATGTCACTAAAAAATCCGAATTAGTCACATTATTTGCTAAATACAAACCAGAACTCATTAATGGAACCTCCGATCGGATAGTTCCTGTGGCTGAGAAAAGCTCCTCCAACAGCAAACAAGATTTAGGAGAAGCACCGGATACTGTCACTTTTTACGGACGTACCGAGGAATTAGCTACTCTCCGACAATGGATCGTCAACGAACGGTGTCGGATTGTGGGGTTGCTGGGAATGGGTGGACTGGGAAAAACCGCTTTATCCGTGAAATTAGCGGCACAATTAAAATCAGATTTTGATTATATTATCTGGCGTAGTCTCCGGGAGGCTCCCAAGTTAGAGACAATACTGAATGGGATCATTAAATTTTTGTCGAATCAAGAAGAAATTAATCCTACAGGTAATATTCATGAAAAAATCACCCAGCTGCTGGAACACTTAAGGTCTTCCCGTTGTTTATTAATTTTAGATAATTTTGAATCAATTCTGGCAGATGGCTCCTATGGAGAACAATACCGTGATGAATATCAAGACTATAGTATTTTAATTCAGCGGATCGGGGAATTACATCACCAAAGTTGTTTAGTATTTACAAGTCGGATCAAACCGAAAAAAATTGCTATGCAAGAAGGTGAAAATTTGCTAATTTCTTATTTACCACTCCAAGGTTTAAAAGATTTAGAAGTAATGAAAATCTTGGAAAATAAGAAACTTACTGGTACAGACCAGGAAATGCAAAAGCTAGTAAGATTATACAGTGGTAATCCTTTAGCCTTAAAAATAGTCTCTACTTTTATTCAAGATTTATTTAGCGGGAATGTTTCGGAATTTTTATCTCAAGAAATTACCTTGACACCATTTGTAGGGATAGAAAGTTTATTAGAGCAGCAATTTACCCATCTGACAGAATTAGAACAAGAAATTATGTACTGGTTGGCAATTAATCGAGAGCCAGTATCTGCTTTGGAGTTATTTGAGGATATTACCGAAAAACCAATATACTTTGATGTAATTAATGCCTTAGAAAACCTGAAACGATACTCATTAATTGAAGCCGTTGATGGTAAATTTACGCTACAAAATGTCGTATTGGAATATATGACAGGTATTCTGATTCGGCAGGTAAGTAAAGAGCTAAATTCTGGACAGACGCAATTTTTTAATAGATTTGCCTTAGCCAAAGCTACTGCTCAAGACTATGTAAGAAATAGCCAGATGCAATTAATTATTAAACCAATTGCTAAAAATATTAATGACTTAGATACAAAACTAGTTAAATTTTTGGAGGAGCAAAAGCAAAAAATTATAGATTTACCAAAAGGATATCTTGTGGGTAATATTTTAGATTTATTACGCTATCATAACTACAATTTATCTGGGCTTGATTTATCCAATTTCACGGTATGGCAGGTATATTTAAGAGGAGCCGATTTACGTGATGTAAAATTTGTTAATGCAGATTTAAACAAAACACGGTTTACAGAGTCCTTTGGGATTGTTTTAGCAGTGGCGTATAACTCGAAAAAATCGATGATTGCCTTGGGTGATACTAAAAGTGAAATTCGCCTTAGAGATGCTAAAGGTCATCAACTTTTAACTTTAGAAGGGCATACAAATTGGATTAGATCGGTGGCTTTTAGTCCTGATGGAGAAATCTTAGTAAGTGGTAGTGACGATAAAACCGTCAGATTATGGAATACCACAACTGGTCAATTTTTGAGATCGTTACAAGGACATAAAGAAAGAGTCTGGTCAGTAGCATTTAGCCCAGATGGAAAAACAGTAGCTAGTAGTAGCGAAGATAAAACAGTTAGATTATGGAATGTTCATACTGCTGAATGCTGGAAAATTCTCGAAAAACATACTCATTGGGTACGTGAAGTTGCTTTTAGTCCTGATGGCAAAATTTTAGCTAGTGGTAGTAGTGACAGGACAGTAATTTTGTGGGATGCACACACAGGAAATTACATAAGAACTCTGGAAGGACAACATACAGCGCGGGTACGTACAGTTGCCTTTAGTTCTGATGGTAAGATTTTAGCCAGTGGTAGTGATGACCATACCGTTAGGCTCTGGGATATTCATAGCGGCAAGTATCTCCAAACTTTAACAGGACATAGGCAAAGAGTGCGATCGCTAGCATTTAGCCCACAACCAAATTCTCGCATTTTGGCTAGTGCCAGTGAAGACCATAAGGTAATTTTGTGGGATATTGATGCTAAAAAACGCTACCGGACTTTATCAGAACATACAGAAAAAGTTTGGTCTGTTACCTTTACCGATCCTGAAGGTAAAACTTTAATCAGTAGTAGCGATGACAAAACTGTGAAATTTTGGGATACTCATACAGGTGAATGTCTCAAAACTCTTCAAGGTTACACAGATTGGGCTTGGTCTTTAGTTTTTCATCCCAGTAGTAACATCTTAATTAGTGGCAATGACGATAAAACTATTAAACTCTGGAACTTAGATACAGGTGAAAGTAAATCTTTGGCAGGGCATACCAATAGAATACGCGCAGTTGCCTTGAGTCCTGACGGTAGTATGATTGCCAGTGGTAGTGACGACCAAACTATCAGATTATGGGATACTCAAACTGGTCAACATCGCAAAACTTTAGTAGACCATTGCGATCGCATTTTGACTGTGGATTTTAGTCCAGATGGTCGTTATTTAGCCAGTGGTGGCGATGACAAAATATTAAGAATATGGAATATTCATTCAGGTGAATATCGCCAAACTCAAGAGAATCATAAAAACTGGCTCTGGTCTGTAACTTTTAGTCCAGATAGCAGCATCTTAGCTAGTGGTAGCGAAGACTGCACAATCAAATTGTGGGATGTAGATACAGGTAAATGCCTTAAAACTCTCTTTGGTCATGATGGATGGGTGCGGTCTGTACGTTTTAGTCCAGATGGTAATACCCTTGTGAGTGGTAGCGAAGACCACACAGTTAAGCTCTGGGATGTAACTACAGGTAAGTGTATCCAAACCTTGAAAGGAGAAACTGGTTGGGTGCGGACTGTGGCTTTTAGCCCTAAAGGTCGTTTTGTGGCAAGTGCAGGGGGAAACCCAATCATTGAAATTTGGGATATCAAAACCGCTAAACTCTACCAAACTTTGACCGGACATCAAGAAAGAATCTGGTCTATAGTCTTTAGTGCTGATGGTCAAACTCTTGCTAGTAGTAGTGAAGATGGCACTATTATACTTTGGGATACAAAAACAGGAGAGTTGAAAAAAACACTCAGGTCTCCCAGACTGTGTGAAGGGATGGATATCACAGGTGCAGTGAATCTCACAGAAGCTCAAATTAAAACTTTAAAAACCCTAGGAGCAAAGAAAAACGATGAGTAGAAGGTCTCGAAAGGCGTTGATTGGCATTACAACCTACGGTCGGCAAGAAGCATTACCGTTTTCTTTGCCAAGTGTTTATATAGATGCAGTCCGCGCCGCTGGTGGTACTCCCATATTATTACCACCAGGTGAAACTGACCCGGCGATATTATTAGAGCCTTTGGATGGTTTAATCATGTCCGGTGGTGGAGATATTAATCCTGTGTGGTATGAAGGTTTAGATCATCCCAGCATTTATTCTATAGATAGCGATCGCGATGCTTTTGAATTGCAATTAGCCAAATATGCTATGCAACATCATTTACCTGTGTTAGGTATCTGTCGAGGTTTACAAATTCTCATCGTTGCTTCTGGCGGTACTCTCATTCCCCACGTCCCAGAGGTTTATGGTAATTCAGTATTACATCGGATAGATCCTGAACCTGGAAAGCGTTTACCCACAGAACATTTAGTCCAAATAAATGGAGAAAGCCGTCTAGCTAATATTGTTCAGAATACTCACATATCGGTAGTTTCTTGGCATCACCAAGCAGTACACAAAGTCCCAGATGGTTGGCGTGTTGTAGCCCATGCCTCAGAAGATGGGGTAATTGAAGCAGTGGAACACGAACATCACCCTTGGGCAATTGGTGTGCAATGGCATCCAGAGCTTTCAGTTAACGATCCCCATCATGAAAGAATTTTCCAAGCTTTTGTTCAAGCCACATATATTGAACAAAATTTATTAGCAGCGTAAAAGGAATTAAAGATTGGGGAAGGTGGGCCCCCTCTGGGGATAAGGGAATTGGGTGAAAATTTCCCTCATCTCCTTCATCCCCCAAGTGAGAATTACAGTAAAATGCGCGGATGAGGATGAATGTCTTGCAATAAATTATCTAATCCAGACCAAAATTGATCTAACGCTATAGCCATCATATTTGCTCCCTCAATAGTGGGAGTAAATAATTGTGGTGATTTCTTGAGAGTAATCTTGGTCAATTCTATTGCTTCTTGAGCGTGTCTTTCTTCAACACCTTGGTCAAAACATTCAGTAAAATATGGCTCTTGTTTAATAAATGGAAAACAATCAGCTAGCGCATTCATTAATGCTTGCATCCAATCATAAGCAAACATTTCAACCACACAAAAAGGGCCTAGAGACTGTGGATAAATATTCTGCACTAAAGATACAAAATTTGCAGTAGTAGGGTCTAAATATTTTTGTAATTCATCTAAACTGCCAAACTCTTCATCTGGGATAGTCAATTTTGCTCCCAAATTAGCAAAAGCTTGACTTAATTGATAATGGTGAATCCCGCCATTTTGCCAACTATCATCGTCACTAATAATTCTGAGCTTCCGCTCTCTGAGCGCAGGACTATTTAAGTGCGGTATAAAGTAAACCATGACACGAGTCGCATGGCAGGCTGCTTGGTATCTGAGGTAAATTTCTCCTAATAAATCGGGAGAACGAAGTTGTTCTGGTGGTAACAGAGCTAGACGAGAGAAAAAAGGATGTTTGGATGGCAGATATGCTTGGTAAAGCTCATCTAAAACATCTTGAAATATTTGTTCAATATTTTGAGTTTGCATAAGTAGGAAGGCGTAAATAATTAAAGGTTTGTAGTGAGGACTAAGAATTTATTAATCTTTAAAGTAATTAAGGGAAAAATATACTCTAACACTAGAGTATAAAATACTATTAGGATTTGGGTCAGGGCGATTTTTGGGGTCAAATTGTTCAGTAAAACAAAGCGATTGTGCCTCGCGATCGCAATTGTTTTTAGTCTAAAAATGCCTAGACGCGCATCAACCCCACGACTTTGGGCGCAGCAACTCGCAAACTCATTTGCTCGCAACGCACAGTTAACCAAGGCTGACCTAAACCTATGCCAGAAAAAGGACTTTCGGTGGGGATTTCAAGGTTAGAACCAATCAAACCCAATACAGACTCAAATTTAGTAGGGAATATCAGCAAATCAGCACCCTTGATGCTGAAACAAGAGGCACTTAATCCCTGTCTCCATGCCAAACTTTGTCGATTATACTTAAAACTACACAGCTTCTGGTTTCCCCGATCTACAGTCACATGCTCTCCTTGCTCCCAGGTAAACTCAGCTATTTCCTTTGGTAGTCCCCAAATTTCTCGACCGCCAGCCACCGAATCAGCATTATCTACATAAATGTGAGAAATCCAACCGCCGATTTTTCTCTGGTAATTAACCAAAGCTGGGGCAATAATTAACTCACTATACTCCAGTGCCGAGCCTGACCCATAATTAGATAAATACACGCTAGCGAGAGTTTTTCCAGGACATACAGAAATAATTTCTAACTCCAAGGGAATCAAAGGGCGTACTAGGTCAATATTTACCAAATGCAGAGTTTGAATAGCGTAGCCTTTAAGTATCCAAGGTGCTTGTGGATATGGCATAAGGGTGTTAGGAGTTGAGAGTGAGAAGTTATATCATATCCGGCAAATTACTTGTGATATGTCATTGCTTCCTTCCACTTCGTACCCTTCTCCTCGGAGACGCTACGCGAACGGGAACGTCAAGGGCGAACGCAATGACAATTGTTTAAGCGGACATGATATTAGGAATAAAGTTAAGAATTAAGATCAAGAATTGGCAATATTGTTTGTCCTAATTCCCGTTTCCAACTAATCCGATTTAACCCAATCGGTAGGGAGTTCGTCTAGGAACCTTTACCCTTCAACGATCCTAAAACCTAGATAACATCATATTTTAGCGGAGATGCTGGTTCTTAACTACCAATAACAAAAAAATTCCCACCCAGGCATTTACCTGGATGGGTAATATAATACGGGACAAAATAATCTTCCCGAAAGAAGTAGGGAAATTATTTGCTCTCTGTAAAATCAGCGTCAATCACATCGTCGCCGCTACCAGAGCCAGAAGAGGTGGAACCACCATCTTGAGGTTCAGCACCAGGTGCAGCACCCGCACCAGCTTGTTGATAGATGTTGCTACCAACGGCGAATAGAGCTTGTTGCAATTCTGGAGTGAGCTTTTTGATTTGCTCATCGTCTTCTTTAGCAACTGCTTCCCGCAGTTCTTTCACCAAACCTTCGACTTTGGTTTTGTCAGCATCGGGAACTTTATCGCCCAATTCTTGTAGCTGCTTTTCAGCTTGGTATGCTAAGGAGTCAGCTTGGTTCTTGCGTTCAATCTTCTCACGCTTGTCTTTGTCAGATGAAGCGTTTTGTTCAGCTTCTCTTACCATCCGGTCAACGTCAGTTTTATCCAGGGTGGAAGCGCCAGTTATGCTGATGGACTGTTCTTTACCAGTACCTTTGTCCTTAGCGGTGACGTTAAGGATACCGTTAGCGTCAATATCGAACACCACTTCAATTTGAGGAACGCCACGCGGTGCAGGAGGAATACCATCTAGGCGGAAGGTTCCCAAACTCTTGTTGTCGTTAGAAAATTCGCGTTCACCTTGAAGGACGTGAATTTCTACGTTGGTTTGACCATCCACTGCGGTGGAGAAGACTTCCGATTTCTTGGTGGGGATTGTTGTGTTGCGGGGGATAATTTTCGTCATCACGCCGCCCAATGTTTCAACACCCAAAGAAAGCGGTGATACATCTAACAGCAAGATGCCAGTGACTTCATTATTCAATACACCTGCTTGAATCGCTGCACCAATTGCTACGACTTCATCAGGGTTAACGCTTTGGTTAGGGTCTTTACCCAATACCTGCTTCACAATCTGGTGGACTGCGGGAATCCGGGTAGAACCACCAACTAATACCACTTCATCAATATCGCCTTTGGTTAACTTGGCATCCCGGAGAGCGTTTTCTACAGGGATACGGCAACGGTCGATTAAGTCAGAACAAAGTTCTTCAAATGTGGCACGAGTCAGGGTTGTATCCAGGTGCTTGGGGCCATCCTGGGTAGCGGTGATAAATGGTAGGTTAATTTCTGCTTGGGTAACGCTAGAAAGCTCAATTTTGGCTTTTTCTGCGGCTTCAGTCAGACGTTGTAAAGCTTGTTTGTCTTTGCGTAGTTCAATGCCTTCGGCTTTCTTGAACTTTTCAGCTAAGAAGTCAACTATTTTTTTATCAAAGTCGTCACCACCAAGGTGTGTATCCCCAGATGTGGCTAGTACTTCAAAAACTCCATCTCCTACTTCCAGCACGGATACGTCGAAGGTACCACCACCAAGGTCAAAGACGAGAATGGTTTCGTTACTCTTCTTGTCAAACCCATAAGCTAGAGAAGCAGCAGTCGGCTCGTTGATAATCCGCAGAACTTCAATGCCGGCAATTTTCCCAGCGTCTTTTGTCGCTTGCCGTTGGGAGTCGTTAAAGTATGCGGGAACAGTGATTACAGCTTGGGTTACAGTTTCACCCAAGTATTTGCTGGCATCTTCAACTAGTTTGCGAAGAACCTTTGCAGAAATTTCTTCAGGAGCAAACGGTTTACCAGCTATCGGACAATCTAATTTGACATTGCCGTTGCTGCTGAGAACTTTGTAAGAAACTTCAGTTGCTTCGTTACTTACTTCATCGTAGCGGCGACCGATAAAGCGTTTGACTGAGTAAAACGTATTTTCGGGGTTCATCACCGCTTGGCGTTTGGCGATTTGGCCAACCAAGTTGTCGCCATTTTTCGCAAATGCCACTACTGATGGCGTTGTCCGAAAACCTTCAGCATTAGCAATTACTGTAGGTTTACCACCTTCCATCACTGCCACGCAGGAGTTCGTTGTTCCTAAGTCAATTCCAACTACTTTTGCCATTTTAGGTGCTGGCTCCGTATAACTACAAATGAATGAATGAGAATAAAAAGGACTAAATTTTGAACCAACAGGTCAATAAATCAGCCAATTCAGCATGAATACCTTTGATTTGGCTTTCCTGGGGTTAAAACTCCAGACTATGCTGATATATATACTGAAGCTTAGTGGTAGCCAGTCCATGAAGGGTGGTTTCCCGAACCTTGCTTGGGACGGTTAAACTAACTAAATTGTGTTTTTAGTTGGTTCATGGATCAATTTGCCTTCACTCTGTCTAATGTATGAGAATTAATACTTTCAGTAATTAGGGTGAACCGTAACGTCAGAGTGGTGTTTGCCGTCTTTAGAGGTAATAAACTACAGAAGTACTGAGAATTGGGGATTGGAAATTGGGGATTGGATAAAATATGACTCAGCACTTAGCAGTTACTCAAGTCGAGAGAAAAGAGTTTCCCAATCAATTACAGGGGGTCTTTGTCCCTGGTTGACTAGTTCAAAAATTTTTCTGGAAGTACTTGGCTGAAAAAGGCATTCCACGCAAGCGTTTGCTACATCAATGCGGCTGGTATCACCAGAAAGTGTATCCCCAGTGCCTACGACCACACCGTATTTACCCCCTGTTTTTGCCTTTAGCAGTGTGTTGAGGTCGTATGAGGTATAGGGCCCGTCAATCAAGCGTCCTGGACGGATGATGGTGTAGGGTAATCCTGAATTAATAATGGATTCCTCGCCCTTTTGTTTGGCATCCAAGACACCAAAAGCATTAAGAATACTAAAAGGAAACTGATTTTTACGGAGAATTCCACAGGAAGAGACGAAAACGAATCGCTTCAAATTTCTGGGTGCTGCTGTAACTAGGTTGCTGACACCTTGGGCATCAACTTTAGCCGGACTATTCTTTGCTTTTGCTTCGCTAGATTTAGGGTTAAGGAAAGTGATTCCCCATTCAAGCAAGTTTGGGGTTTGGTCAAACTCCCATCGCGCAGAGGGAAAGGCGGTGGTTCCAGCACAACTGATGATGTGGGTAACATTTTGCGTTGCAGCTGGGAGTGTAGCTGGCTGACGGATGTCACCAATGGCAATTTCCACTCTTTGGTTAAACATTTCTTTAGCTTTTGCGGCATTGCGTGTCAGAACGCGAACTTTCCAACCCTTGTCCAGGAGTTTGCCTACTACCAGTTGCCCTACTCCACCAGTAGCACCAGCTACTAGTACCAAATTTTCGACTGAAGTTTCAAAAGAAGTCATAAATTGCCTTTGAGATAGTCTATTTTTAATCTACTCAAAAAATGCGATCGCGTTGGCGCAGCCTCTCGTAGAAAAGCAAAGCTTGCCGTACTCCTACGGGGAAGCAAGCTATGCGAAGTGTGCCAAGATAGACCGAGCTTAAAGATTTGCCTAATAGCAGTTGATTTTGTAGCTTTCAGGCACACATGTGGGAATTTTAAAATCAGGGCAAACTCCCCAAAACTTGGCCCGCACTTGAGGTTTCGAGCAAGGAATGAAAATTAGTCAAAAATTAATTGCGGGTATTTTAGGAATGGCTACTCTCTCAGTAATTGTTGGTGCGATTAGCGCTCATCAACAATTGAAAATAGCTAAGTACCTTGCTCAACAAGAGGCCGAAGAGGTTGCTGGACTACTGGGATATTTTGTAAGTCATGAGCTTGAATACCACGAAATGCGATCGCGTAAGGAAATGCTAGCCCACTTACAAGAGCATGTTCAATCGCTACACAAGCAACGTCAGCGCGATCTGGAGATTGTCGACCGCAATAAAATAATTTTGGCAGATGTCGTTGCAGAAGATATCGGTACGCGATTAGATCGCGATCGCAATAATGAAGTTGGTAAAACTATTCAAGATGATATACCCAGAATATATATTGAGGTCAGTCCTGAGTACCCACAGGGCATTCAATTGATTGCTGTTGCTTTTAAGACTAGCAAAGGTGAAACAATTGGTGCAGTCATTCTGGAATATACACCGCTTTATAAAGCAGCACTAGCAACAGCCGAAAAAAATATTGTTGTGACATCGGTTATCAGTTTGGCTTGTGGCATCCTGGCATTATTAGCAGGCTATTTGATATCTATAAGTATCTCAAAACCGATTAAACAACTCCAGCAAGCTTTGCTATATCTGGCTGAAGGGAAGCTGGATACGAGAGTTAGTATTCACTCTCAGGACGAAATTGGCGAGTTAGCTACCTCGTTGAACAAAATGGCGGACGATTTGCAACATTCCAGAGATAAGTTAGTCAATGCTAACGAACAATTACGAGATGAAATTACCGATCGCCAGCAGGCAGAAGTAGAACTTCAGCAAGCTCTGAAAGACCTGCAAAAAACCCAAATCCAATTAATTCAATCTGAAAAGATGTCCAGTCTGGGTCAACTAGTTGCGGGAGTTGCCCATGAAATCAACAATCCGGTTAATTTTATCTACGGCAACCTCGAATACGCTGATGATTACACTCAACAGATGTTGCTGTTAATTAAGCTTTATCAAAAATACTACCCCTATCCAGAGCCAGAAATTCAAAATGCTAACCAACTGACCGATATTGATTACCTAACAGAAGATTTGCCTAAGATATTAACCTCAATGAAAATGGGGGCTAAACGCATCCGAGAAATTGTTCTCAGTCTCCGAATCTTCTCTCGTTTGGATGAAGCTGAGTTCAAAACAGCCGATCTGCATGAAGGAATTGAAAGTACTCTGCTAATTTTGCAACACCGACTCAAGGCACAAAATAATCGTCCTCAAATTCAAGTGGTCAAAGAATATGGCGAAATGCCTAAAATTCAGTGTTTTGCAGGGCAAATGAATCAGGTATTTATGAACCTTTTGGCAAATGCAATCGATGCTTTAGAAGAGGCTTTCCAAAAAGAACTTTGTCCAAATCCCTTGATTCGCATTTCTTCTCAACAGGTAAATGAATTAGCCGTGATTCGGATTGTTGATAATGGATTAGGAATTCCAGAAGTCATCCAGTCGCGCTTATTTGACCCTTTTTTCACTACGAAAACAGTTGGTAAGGGGACTGGTATGGGATTATCGATCAGCTACCAGATAATTGCTGAAAAGCATGGTGGATCTTTAAAATGTATTTCATCACCAGGACAGGGTGCAGAGTTTGCGATCGCAATCCCGATTCGAGCCGGCAAATCAGCACAATATCAATCTGCGATCGCGACGATCGGGTAACAGGGTAAATATAAGGGTTTTTGAAAAATAAGTGCGTAGGCGTAGCCCGTTGTAGACATCGCCATATAGGGGAAATTGCGCCCGAATTGTTCGGTTCTACCACTTTCAATAGTACACAAATGGCTATAACCTCGTAGGTAGTAGTGAAATTTCTACCTTAAGACGCTGTTAGTCGCTCTTGAATTAGGGGGTGAAAACCTGTGTACGAATGGATATTGCCAAGTCTAAACGAAATCTTAACTGAAAATCAATCAAGTGTGACTGAATGTTCGCCTGGTAAAGCAGAGCGGCAGTGGCGTGTCAGCCTAGCTGCGACAGAACATTTGCTATTAAATACTTTAGCAGGTACTTCAGTTGATACAACCCAAGGATTAGTTTTAGCTGCACCCGCACCCTTATTTAGTCAGCCAAAACTGACTCAAAGCTTAGAAACAGTAACTTTTACGGCAAAACCATTTAATCCCTTGGCACTGATGCCATTTCAGATGCCAGATAAGATGCCTGGGTTGGACTACGCCAACGCATCTATAAATGAAGAGGTCGCTCCTCATGAATCAGTACTTCCCTTATTACCTGCCGATCCGCTAGGGACAGAGCAGTTTTGCTTAGTTTTTACAGATAAATTTAGATTAGTCCTGGTTTTAGCAACCCACAAAAACGGTAAAAAAACCTTTTCATTTTCTTTTGAGCCAGAAGTAGTACAGCAAGCTTGGCGATCGCTAGGAACCAGGGTAATGCTGGCTAATCCAGAATTTTTTGCCCATCTAGATGCATTAGTAGAACAGTATTCCCCGGTAGCACCAGACTACCGCATCATGAATCAGTTTAGTCAGTTGTTGCTTCAGGAATTAACAGAAGCAGAAGAGACTAGGGAGTGGGGAATAGGAACTAGGGACAAAGAAGACAAAGAGAATAACCCATGTTCAATGTCCAATGCCCAATCCAAAAATCCTGATGTAGAATTGCTTCAAGCTTTCGCTCACGAAGTCCGCACACCTTTAACAACGATTCGCACGATGACCCGTCTGTTGCTGAAGCGGCAAGACTTAGATCGCAGCGTGGTCGATCGCTTAAAAGTTATCGATCATGAGTGTACTGAGCAAATAGACCGCATGGAGTTGCTATTTAAGGCAGCAGAACTAGAAACTACAGCCTCTACAAAATCGTCAAAAACTCAACTCACACCGATGTCTTTAGATCAAGTGTTGCAGCAAAGCATTCCCCGATGGGAACAAGCAGCACATCGGCGGAACTTAACTTTAAATGTTGTTTTACCCCAGCAACTACCAACTGTGGTCAGCAATCCCATGATGTTAGATCAGGTACTCACTGGTTTGATAGAGAATTTCACTCGCAGCTTACCTTCTGGTAGCCATATTCAAGTACAAGTTATCCCGGCTGGAGATCAACTGAAGTTACAATTATCCCCCCAATTTGGGTGCAAAGATTCGAGTAAAGCCGCTACACCTGCAACGCCACCAATTCGCAAAGCCCTTGGTCAATTGCTGATGTTCCAACCAGAAACGGGTACGATTAGTTTGAATATCGCCGCGACTAAGCATTTGTTTCAGGCGATCGGTGGAAAATTGATTGTCCGCCAGCGTCCACACTATGGGGAAGTCTTGACGATTTTCCTTCCCTTGGAAGTTAGCAATCAACATAAATCAGGAGCAAAAATCTAGGAGTGAAGATTCATAAACTATTTTTTTAAATTATAAATATTCACCTAAACTAACGTGAGTTTAAAAGACTTCTCCTTGCTTTGAACTAAATTTCAAAGCAAGGAGAAGTCTTTTTATGCGGGTAAAACATAATCCATCGAACTCAGATGAAATTAAACAGTAATTAAAACCTCGTACAGACCCAAAATCGTTGGAGATCCCCCTAAATCCCCCGATAAATTGGGGGACTTTAAGAGACTTTTGCCCCCCAATTTATCGGGGGGTTGGGGGGATCAAAAGGCTCTGGGGCAACTATAAGACTTGTGTGTACACCGTTGCTTACTAAAGGGAGGGGAGACAAACCATAGCTTTGGCGAGGTGGGGGTTCTTCGGGTCTAATAAACAATCAGGCGGACATAATATAACTTGCCATCTTTAAAAATAGATGCCAAAAATGTATATAAATTCTGGCTAAGAGCTAAGTATACATTTGGGAAAAAATCAACAGGAAAATTATGGCAAGTTTTGAAGTAATCGAACGAGAAAGCTTACGTTTAGTCAAGGTAACTTTGCAAAACGAAACAGTAAAGACTGAATCTGGTGCTATGTACTATATACGCGGCAACATTCAGATGCAATCTAAACCTCCTTCAGCAGGCGGATTTTTAAAATCCTTAGCGACAGGAGAAAACATTTTCCGTCCTACATATACAGGTACGGGTGAATTATATTTAGAGCCGTCTTTAGCGGGATATCACATTCTAGAATTAGACGGTAGTGAATGGATTTTAGATAGTGGCGCTTATTGGGCTAGTGATGGCGCTGTAGAAATAGGAATTGAACGAAACAAGTTTTTATCAGGCTTAATTGGTGGCGAGGGCTTGTTTCAAACAAAAGTCAAAGGCAGGGGTAAAGTGGTAATGGTAGCACAAGGTCCTGTAGAAGTAATAAATTTACAAAATGACCGATTAGTTGTCGATGGAAATTTCGCTATTGCTCGCACAAGTACTGTACAATATCGCGTTGAAAAAGCTACCAAATCTCTTTTAGGCTCGATGACTTCTGGAGAGTTTCTTGTCAATAGTTTTGAAGGAACAGGGACTGTATTGCTTGCTCCCATACCTTATTGGCAAGTCATGATGCTCCGCCAAATTACCGCCGTAATCCCAAAAACTTCTAGCTAATAATTATTGGTAAGCAGGGGAAAAGAAGGAATTAAAAACTAATTGTTCACAATAGAGATAATTAGCTAGTGACTAAATTTTAATTCCTTTTATTAACTTTATGAGCAAAATAGATTATGCCTAAATTTGTGATGCTTTTTTTGGTTAACTTTAAAAAAGGCAAGGTTGTATAGCACCACAAAGTTACTTAGGGGATAATCAAAACTCATCACTCCTTTTGGATTGCGATCGCTCTTGGGGTATTGTTAACAGTCGCCAGTTGTACTGTAAATGTGGAACCTTCATATAATTTACTTTTCACAGAAATAGATCCGCCACAGCGCAGCAGCAATTGCTGTACTATTGTCAACCCCAAACCAGCACCACCATAATCTTCAGTTGCTGCTGCACGCACCCGATAAAATCGGTCAAAGATTTTAGGAATCTCACTTTCGGCAATACCGATACCCGGATCGCGGAATTCTAATTGGACATAATCGCCTTGAAGACGGGCACGCACCCATACTTCACCGCCATTAGGAGTAAACTTAATGCTGTTGTGCAGCAGACTAATTACAATCTGCCTCAGCCCACCACTCACACACCAAATAGATGGGAGTTCAGTGGGTACGGTGTAGGCTAGCATAATCCCTTTTTCTTGGGCTAGAGGTTGGTAGGTACTGACTACTCCCGGTACAATATCTGAGAGCCGCACCGACTCTAAAGCCGTCCCCTCTAAATTACGTTCTAGTTGCAACAGTTCCAATAAACCAGTAATTAGGGAATTTTGCTGATCGCACTGGGTATTTAACATCTGTAAGTAACGTTGTCGCTGCGGGGGCTTGAGATTAGGAGAATTCAATAACGAAAGTGCTGTCTTCATGTGCGTCAGAGGTGTACGCAGTTCTTGACATAAATTCTTCAGATATTCATCTTGGAGTTGCTCCTTATCGTGCAGTTCTTGATTTAGCTGCTGCAACTTGGTAGTGCGGGCTGTGATGATTTGACGATTAATTTCATCCTGTCTTAGGAGTTGTTTGGCAAATAGTTGAGTCATTAGTGCGGCTTGGGGCACAGTTGGACAAATAAAATCAGCAGGTACAATTGGGGATGATTCTGGTGCAATTGCTTTTTGGATACCATCTAAAACTTGCTGAATTACTCTCCCCTCAACAGTTGTGATAATCAGTAATGGCTGATTTTTATTAGTATTTACCTTTGTGGATATCTGATTTTTGCGTTTTTTAAGTGGTCGATGAGCCAAAATTAAACTGCAAAACTGGGGCGATAAAACCATAAGAAAGTTTTCCCGTCGCAGTTGGCTATCTGGTGGCAGGTGAACGGTGACATGATGAGGAGATGAAGAAGACGAGGGAGATGAGGGAGTATTTTCTTCCCCTCCTCCTTCATCTTCCCCTGCTCTCCCTTTTCCGCTCTCCTCAATCTGGCAAGTATAGATGAGACTAGACGCACCCACTGAGGATTGATAACGTGCTAATTCTGATTGCCAAATTTTTTCTGGTGGTAGCTTCACCCATAAAGTGGCTGCAATTTGCTGCTCAATTAGTAAGTCAATTTGCGCTCTCACCAGTGATAGCAGAGTAGCAGGACTGAGGGACAATGGTTTTGGAGGCACTTGCACTCCCATAACCAGTTGATAAACAGACAGATCCTTAGCCAAAGAAACATTCATGAGTCAAGCATAAAAAGGATGAAGCAATAAATAATTCTGTCTTCGATTTTCACCTTTATGTGTGCATTTTTTACAAAATCCCCACGGAAAGAAACATTAACTGTAAAAAGGGGCAGGGGGCAGG
>NZ_NOLI01000062.1:0-43682 GCF_002245975.1 Nostoc sp. 'Peltigera membranacea cyanobiont' 213
ACTGGCTATACTACTCTGCAAAGCAATTCATCTATTACTCCTTTATAATACACCGTATTCCTAAAAGAGTCGCACCCAAATCATTTAGGCGACTGGTTAGAATTTTATTTGGTCTATCTTCACCAAAAAATGCTTGGTAAGCTGTTCTTCCCCATTCAGCTAATTTGATTAAATATTGATGGCACAAATCCGCGTCTAATGCGAGGCTTTTTTCTTTATTAACAGTTATTCTTAAAGCATCAAAACAATCTAAAATTTCTTCTGTCAGCACTTCCAAAACTTTATTATCAGGTTTAGGAAAGCTCCACCGACCAATTGAGTAGTAATCTTTATCGATGATAATTTCTAAGCAAGAACTAGTCAAATTTACACCAACTGGACTGCCAATTCCTCTCATTGCGCCTCACCGTCCTGCTTAACAATATTCAGTGCAAAACGCAAATTGTGAACAGGTTCTATCCCGTCCTCAAAGTATACTTGAACTAACACTGAGCGACTTTCCATTTCAGCAGGGACAGTCAGCGTAAACCAACCTAAATAATCTCCCGTAGCTGTGCGTGTCATAAGTATTGAATCACCAGGAATAACCTGCAATCCGGACGTGACAATAAAAACACGTAAATCATCAAAAGTTAAATCTTCAGCCACCTCCATTAATCGATTCTCGTACCATACGGGAGGAGGGAGGAGTACGGCGCAGGCTAACGCGAAACCTTACTGTGCTTCCTGGGGATACTGGGTCGTCAATTTCTTGACCTATAGGTTCCACAACCGCATAGCCCTGTCCCTGCACAGGTCGGTAAGGACGCGCCATTGGATCGGCAAATAATACATAAGCCAGCCAGTCTAAGGATTCTGGTACAACAGTTTTAGCCAATCTGCGAGCCGTTTGGAACGCCACACCCAAAGTTTGCCCTGCCCAAATGCTGTTATAAAAAGCACTAACAAAAGCTGCTTCCTCAAGGGTAGTTTTTAATAATGAGTGCGATCGCTCGACCCAAGTATTAGATAAAGACTGTGAGTTGTAGTCAACGTCATCCGCGAATAGCAGGCGTGGTTGATAGCTATCGATGTGATAATTGAAAGTACAAGCAGAGATATAATTCTCCAAGTAGTACGCACTTGGAGAATTATATCTGGTTGGGGAACGGGACGCGATCGGGCAGCAATGAGTGGGCGTAGTTCTGTTGGCTCAAACGCAGTAACGGGAGCAATGCGATTTTGTGAGGTACAAAAGATAGGTAACATAAATTACCTAAATTTTTAGCGCTCGCTACTTAGAAAAGGCAAAAACAAGGAACTTGGACCTCGGTTTATTGGGAATAAGCCCTGGTAATTGAGATATAAAATCCGATCTCACATTTTCGCATTGCTCCCCGCAGTAACTTCCACTTCAGTTTCGAGGGTAGTTTTGTAGGTGTCACCGCAGTAAAATTCTGCCTTAATTTTGGTTATGCCAGGACGGAGGGCAGTAAGATTGAAGCTTGCTATTTGGGTTATGTTAGCGGTGTCTGAATCAAGAGGTAAGCTTGTGGTATTGTTGCTGTTAAATTGAAAACCAGGAGCATTGATGAATATGTTCAATTCATCACCAACAGTTTCAATCTCTGATACTTCAAGTACGTAAGCCTTGCTATCATTGATATTAGTTGGGCTAAGACAAACAACAACTTCTGACTCCCCACCTATTGGAAGTATGTCTGGTACTATTTTGAGTAGAGCGTTAAAGTATAAAGTTGTCGCTCGACGAAAATTAAATTTCGTGTTGGCAAATGCCTGTTTAAGTTCAATGCCTTGAGGTAAATCCTCTAGTTTATCTCGTAAAAATTTCTGTACCAGTGAATGCAGGCGATAAGTTGATTCATTTATACGTTCAAGTAAATGCAAAGCTATTAAATTACCCCTAACATCTTCAAGTTCATCTGGAGAAAAACCCTCATTTTGTAAATAAATATACCTTCGTATCACCTCTTCTACTTCTGACCAAAAAATGGGGCTAAGAGCAAACATACTCAGCAGACAACCCAGTTGCTGAGTTTGGTTATCTAATTCTTTCCAACTCAACTCTAAAGATGCCGCAATACCTAACTCTGCGGTTATTTCTGCTTTTGGTTGGTTGAGAGATACGTGGTTTAATCCTTTTTCCTCTAACCTTCGTAACATTTGTGCTAAGGATAAATCTGGTCGCCGCGCCAGATAACACCCTACTAACTCTAAACCTAAAGGCAAATATCCCAGCCATTCACACAACTGATTTGCTACAGCTAATTCTCTTTCTACTCGTTCTGGTGTTTCTTTTAACAATGATTTTAATAACTCCAGCGCCGCCTCTGGTTGCAGTACATCCAAGGATAATTTTGCTATGAGTCCCAACTGCTGGCGTGTGGTAATCAGTACTTTAAACTGGGAAGAAAAAGTTGGTAAGTAAGGCTTGACTTCCCGGTAATCAGTAACATAATCCAGCACTAGCAGCACCTCACCCTCACGCCAACGCCGCCAGCAGTATTGTACTTGGACGGGTAAATCTAAATCTTCTGGTGGGTTTAAATCAAGATGCGTTCTGGCAAACTGGACAATTTGCACGCCTACATCTCCAAATTTTGGCAGCAGCCAGCAAATTCCACCTTTATAAGTTTCGCGGTGCGTGATTGCATATTGCAAAGCAAGTTCCGTTTTCCCCACACCACCCATACCGATAATAGCAACAATTGCTACCTGGTTATTTTGCAGCAAAAGTTGGTGGAGGGTTTGCAGTTCATTCTCACGTCCGATAAATTGCACCACTCCACTTAAGGGAATATTCTCGTAGTATGTGTGGGTGAGTTTGGCTTTTCTTTCATTACGCTGGAAACCTAGTAATTTTTCTCTACAACGTTGCCATTCTTCATCAAATTTCTTTAAATTCCCGTCTTTGTTGCCTTTGTCATCCCAAAACGTCAGGCGAAAGTGCCAGTCTGCCGAACCTGAACCTAGCTTGTGTTCGCGCAAATCTTCAAGAATGCCCAAAAAATCAACAAGTCGATTTAGTGCTTCTCGGACTTGTTCTTTGGTTAAACCGCTAAGTTCCGCCAGAACTTGTAGCTGTGTCCTCACAACTACTTGCTTTGAGGTTTCCCAGCTAAGGGCTATTTTGAAACGTTCACGGTTTTCTAACTCGTCATTGGCATAAGCTAAAAACCTTTCTAACAGCAGCCTTACCCTCGCTTTGACACCATCACCATAGCTAACACGCGCCATCAGTCACTCTTGCTCAAATTTGGGACAAAGTTTGGAAATTTTTCAACCTTAATTTAGCATCCCCAAACTCATAGGCCAACAAAATATCAGTGAGTTACCTAGAAAGTTATTGTGCAGGTTCGTTATCCTTGTCTCTCTATATAGATTTGAGCCTTTTTTCTCGTTACTTTCCGTCTAAGTCTCACTAACTTCCTTAACTAAGCTAGCCAGTATTTTGTGGGTAGTCTAGTATCCTTTGCCCACTTCTGATACCCAAACTTCAACTTTTTGTTGAATTTCTTTGAGTGTATAATAAGCCATTTTATTGCTGCACCTTATTAAGAATTGCACGAACTACACCACTTTTACCTCGACAAGCTATAAAAAATATATCACCTGTTAAAGTGCCATCTTTTTTTAAGTCAGATACAATTTGACTTAAATCATGACCCATATATCCAGTAATTACTGCAATTAAATTACAGTTACTTATTTGTGACTGTACATTACTGCGACTTATAGATGCCTCACTTGAAGGCGCAACCTCAACACAATTTTGTAAACCGTAATTTTCGCACAATTCACGGATGACCTCTCGTCGAGTTGCTTGGTGGCCACCAACTAACGCAAGATGTATGGATGCCAAGTTTTGAGTTCTTAATACTATGTTTTCATCTGAAGCTACTTGTACCTCCAGCTTAGTAGCCTCAGCACGACGTTGTTGGCGATACTCAACAAGCTCATTTGCTGAATCCGAGTTAAGACAGAGTAATGCACGTTTTAAATCTTCAAAAAAAGGCGCTTCGACTTCTTCTTGACGTAATGCGTTATCTATTTCAGCAATAGCTAAACCAAAGTAGTCATTTACTAAACTTTGACGTAAAGTGGGTTGCAAATTGATATATACTTCCAGTCCTTCAAGTAATTCAAAATACTGGAGAGCGCTGATTTTTTGTTGGATTGCAAAATTTCTTAAAATATCTAGTTCTTTGTTTAAATCTTCCCACTTTCCTACATTAGCAAGCCAGTCTAGCCAGTCAGCATAAGCATTGATCATTCCTGATGTGTTCTGTAACTGCTTCCACAAATCTAATCTGTCTTTTAATATTTCTTCTGCCTCTAATAAATCCCGCAGATGTACTCCAGCAAAACTTACACATGACTCATAATAACTAACTTTATCTTCATCAGAAATATCACCAAAACCATCAAGATTAGCAACTCTAGCCATTAAAGCGCGGTCTGACAATGTTAATTGTTCATCAGCTGTTTCTAGCAGTATTTGATATACCTCCCCTGCTTTGACTGGATCGCCAACTGTAGCCCATAATTTTGCTAAAGGTAGCAGAATTTGAACTCTACGTTCACCCCCTTGCCATGCTTTTTCTAGGAATTCACTAGCTTGTGTTTTCTGCCCTAAGTTATAAAGAGCAGCACCACGCAATCCTGCCAGTGCTGGTGACAGTTCAGAAATTACACTTGGTAATAATTCAATTACTTCTTGGAAACGTTGAATATTTAAAAGTAGTTCTGCATAACGTTGTTGCAACTCTTCTGTCTTTTCGGTAATTGATTGATATATTTGTAAAGCATATTCAGGATTATCAATTGATACGTAAGAATCAGCTAAAGCAAGTAGTACATTAATAGCTTTGGGATATTTATCTTTGAGTTTCTCAAGTTGGGAAATACGTTCACCTGGTTCAATTTCTAATAACTGCGTCAATTGTTCGTTGAGTGTAGCTCCTTCTATTGTTGGTAGGGGTTCTTGAGAGATTAAGGACAAATGCAACAGTTTTCGTACTCTGTTGGCTTGGCGTAACCGCTCTAATTCGGGTAAGAATTCTTGTGCTAATGCTTGAACAGAACGTAATAATTCTTGTTCTTTTGTTTGTTGATAATGCTGGAGATAAGCAGTTACCAACTGCTCTACCAACCTTCCAGAAACAGGTAAAGCAAGAATACTATTATATTTAACTTGACAAAGTTTTATTAATTGCTCATGCTGTTCTGTCTTGGCGTAAAGTGCAATTAATGTTCGGAGAGCATTGCTATCATTAAAATCAGCTTGCCGAAGTAGATGATCTTCAACTTCAATGAGCCGTCCAGCAGAAATTTTTTGTTCGAGGGTATTTTGATTAATTTCTTGTACTGAACTTGTAGAATTTACATGATCGTTATTTAATTTTTTGATGGCTTTACGAAATAGAATTTGCCATGATTTAAAGTCTTTTAAAGTTGCTTCTTTTGTGACAACACTAGCATTGTTTGAAACCTTGATACGGGCTTCTATTTTTTGCATTACGCTATCAAGGCTGTTGACTGTGGAAGTAACATAAAAAAAGTGGGTATAATCGTCATGATATGATGATCTTGGATTAGTAACTTTAAATTCAGCTTGCCTGAGTTCCCGATGAATTTCTACTGCTTGAGTTTGCCCATTACACCGCAAACGCAATCCAACTTGGTCAGCGTTTCCCAATTTTGCCTCAATTTGATATCCAAACGTCATGACAGTAGTAATCCTTGTTCAAAATGCTGTACACATATATTCCGTAATTCAGCAATACTCCGTTCGTCATGATTGTATGTGAAGAGTTCAAAATTTTGATTAACTCCCCCATCAGTTAAATTTAGTGAACCGTTAATAGCACCGTAACGACCAACGTATGCTTTGGTATGGAGTTTGGAAAGTACCCTTACCTGAATGCGATCGCTCTTGTTGCTGAGTTGTCTCAATAAAGGATGATATTCTTTATCACTACCTACTGTGATGTACACTTTACCCCCATTGGCGGCCATTTGATGCAGAATGTCAAACAGGTGTAATGCTTCTTGTTTTGTCTCTACAATTTCCCCAAAAGAGACATAGTAGGGTTTTTTTAAACGTAAATTTGTTACCCAAGGTGAGACAATCCAAAACTCGTAACTGCCCTCTAATTGTGATGCTAAAATCTCATTGAGCAGAAAGTTGTAAATCATTGCCTGACCACTGGGTTGCAATTGAGTTGATTGCTTTGCCACTGGCGGAACCTCACTTGATAGGACGAACTGTTACTTGAATGACAGGTACTTCGTTTGGTCTTAAATCGTTAGGGTAGATGGTTTGAATATCAGTAATCATTGGGTAAACCATACCGATATCTGTGTCGATGCCTGCGTCCGTCAAGTAGCTAATTGTGGCACAGAGGGACGCAAGATTATTGCTTCTTACCCGTAAATAAATCGTTTGACAGCCATTTTCCAGCAAGGAACTCATTCTGTCACAGATGCTAGCACCGCTTACAGTGCCATCTAATTCTAGGGTTTGAGGAGTGCGAACCTGATTCAACCATTCCGTCAGTAAAGGACGGTTCAGCAGATGACGGCTTAAACCTGGTGATTCGATGTCGCCACTGCGGTCGTCTAAGCAACTAGAGCAGTTGCAGCGACAATTTAAAAGCATCCGGCGTTCTACCCCTGCTTCAAATGCTTTACGTGCTTCAGGTAACGAAGCACCATATTCGGCTTCGTAAATTTCAAGTAAACGTGTTAACTCTGGATAGGGCGGTGGTTGTTTGTCACGCCTAGCTTTAACTACTTTGCGGTAAAGTAGCGCCGATGCTTCAGTAAATGTAGGGTCACGTCCTAGCTGTTCAGCACACGAGGGAAGAAACTCGTGGTTAATTTCCCGAAAAATACGCCAGTTAACCAAAGGTGTATCACCTAGTTGTTGAGTGTAGTCGGGAATAAAAACCCGTAGTAAAGCTTTGAGTTGAGTTTGGCGCATAGGTATACCTAGTTGTTGCCGTACCTGTGCCATTAACTCTTCTATTTTCTTTTGGCGATCGCTAGATTTACCTGCTGCTATAATTTGATCTGCTCTAGTTCTACATCCTTCTAACCAAGACTCAGGTTGTGCTAATAAATGACGCAAAAATGCTTCCTCTTGGGCAGTGGTACAGCGAGTCATTTTGTTAGCGAGGGTTGTCCAGAATTTATCGGCATGGTTGCGTAGCAAGTCATGGGTTGCCCGCATTACACCAATGCCTCCCATACCAATTTCGTACAACCAAATCCGATCAGCAGCAGTTCCCTCAAAGTCAGCGTGTAACTCAGTCCAGGCTGCAACGTAATTCAGTGCCTCAACACCTGCAACTTCTTGTGCTAGAGACTTTAAAGCTAGAGTCAGACTATATTGAAAGCTGTCCCGTAAGTATTGCTGATAGTGCAATCCACCACTATGAATTTCAGCATATAGGTTCAAAAATATTGATAAGTAATCATTGTCACTCTTTATTAATTGGTAAACAGCTTGTTGATTTTTACTGGACAATTGCTGTATCTCGTTAATTGCATCTGCTAGGCAGATGTCAAACTGACTGTGACCACGGGTAAACCAATCACGTAGCCCTTCAGGTGTTCCTCCCTCTCCACCACACCATGTATCTGCTATAGTCAGCAGCACATTAACAAGATATTCAGCAGCAAAGTAGTTTGCCTGATATTCAACCGTGAGAACACTAACAAAGGCATGGTGGATGGCATGGTAACACAGATTTTTCTGTGTCGAAGCAGAAAATTGGAGCTTTGTTAGCAAATCGGGATTGAGGTCAAAACAAATTCCCTCCGTCAATATCTGGTATCCTAAAGCACAGTTGCTTAGACTCTCCTCGTTTGCTGTAAAACCCACGACTCCACGAATTTCTTCAGCTGGTGAATTGTGGAATTTAATCGTGTATTCACTTCCCAAAATAATTCGCTGCACATCTAACAAATTAAGATTTGCAGTTTCGTCACTGTGAAAAACAACTCGTTGTATTAATTCTTGCCCTAATGGATCGCAGGTAAGTGAAGGATGACCAGGCTTAAGGGTATATGCGGGCGTGGGAGTATCACCTCGGACAGGGCGAATTGCTACCGCACTGATAGCGTTAGCTGAACAGGAGTGGGCTAATGATTGTCTATCTTGTGCTGCATTTTCAGATGTACGGCTTTCAGATAACTCTCCTGTGTCTGGGTTACACCACCAAAATGATGAGTTATAGTCTCGACTAAACTGCTTGGGCTTAATTGCAGTAGGACGATACAAATCTAAAGAGTTGGTACTTTTTTTAGTAATGTCAACTTTCTTTAGCGCCCGCGTCGGCAGGTTAACTGTGTAGGGAAAAGAGCGAATCCGGTCAAATGTATAGTACTGATTAATGGCTATTCTGGCAGGTTCTCCATCAGAAATTTTTGGTGGTATCCAAGTTGAACCCTCGCCACCGCGAAATGTTACATTACCTGGGATTGTTTCGCTCACCGCCAAACTGATACTTTCAGAGTTAGGTTTCTTATTCGGGTTGTTATTATCGGGACGGTAGTCAACTTGCACCTCTGGCAAATTAATGTCAGAGAATAAATTTTCTGGTAAGTGCTTGTATAACAAATCTCTGGTTTTGACTCGCTGCTTGTTTTCGCGCTCAAACTGAGGATTTACTCCTTTCATTAAGCCTTCGTAGAAAATTTGACACAAAAATCCTTCTGACTCATCGTCAAATACTTGTTTGATAGCATCATCTGGTATCGCAAAAGTTTGTTTGAGATAATCTTTAAATTCCAACAACACTCCGAAATCGACACTTTGCTCCATTAAATACTCGTACCCCTGCCGAGATAAATTATCGAGTTCGAGGTCGATTCCTGCACAACTTGCCCGATAAGTTAACCAGTCAAAGAAAGCGTAAAACCCATGAATTCTTTGCAGGTATCGGTTTTGGGAATTGAGAGGAAGTTTTTGGAAAGTAGGGTCTGTAAGTATATGTTCGTTACGAAACAAAAATAAGTCAGTAGATTTATAGGGGCTGAGTACTGTAACTACAATCGGTCGTGTGCCAACTTTCCGCCCTCCCCGACCTTTACGCTGTACAAAACTAGCGACATTTGCAGGTGCTGTGTATTGTAAAACACACATTAATGCTTCGTCATCGTAACCGACTTCTAATGCAGTTGTTGTAATTATTAAGTCATCATCAGGCTCGATAGTAATTGAGCGATCGCTCCCCGTTTTCCGTTTAATATTTAGAGATTCTTGACGTGCTTTATCTTTCTGGCTGAGTACCCACCAGCACTCTCCTGCTTGGAAGTATGGACAATTTAAATCTGGGCTACCACTGTTATGGCAATTACAGTTACAACTAAAATTGGAACCAAAGAAGTTAGGAAAAAGTAGCCGATTAAATGGTGGATATCGATACGCATATAGTGGAATGTACTTTATTTCCCTTTGAACAAAAGGTGTTCTTTGCGTCTTATATCTTTCTCTTACTCTACGTTGTTCTGGTTTGATTTTCTCAGCATCTTCCATCTGGTATAACCAGCGACCTGCAATGTCTAAAGACTGGACAAAGCCAAATGTTCGGTAGCGCTTTAGGTCTGAACCTGTCGATGGTTGTGGCATTGTGTGCAGTACGCACATTGCTGTTTGAATTATGAATTAAAGTTGAAATTACAGCAGTATCTTCGTTATCCTCAGCCCGGACAAATACATAGCGTTCGGCACCAATCGTCTGCATTTCATTATCTTGAGGGTATACCCGTTTAATGCGAGGAGCAGGTATACCAGATAACTCCGACAGAAATTCAATTGGCTCAGAAATAGTGGCACTTAATCCTACAAATGCCAAATTGCTTTGTTCGTTGCGATGCAGCTTACCCAAACGAATCCTTGCCATCAATCGTCGCAGCAGGAGTGCTACTTGAGTCCCAGCAGTTGAAGTTTGTAGGTGAATTTCATCTAACATCACTACCGTTGGCGCACAAAACTTATCATTACCAAACAGGTATTGATATTTTGTTGATAATAGCCGTTTATGAAGTGATTCTGTCGTGGCAATGAGCAAATCGGGTGGATGCTCTGCCATGACATCCCTAGAAAATTTTATGAAGGGATAACGCATATCACAGATAGGGCAAATTAAAGTTTTAGAATCTGTGGGACGGACAAGCAATTTTTGTTTATCTTTTTTGCAAGCTTTGCCATCTGTTCCAACGCAGTAAGCAAAAGGGGACATATAACCTGTATAATCTTCGTTAAAATTCCAGCCCCGCTTGGAGTTTTTCTGTTTACGTTCGTCAGTTATTTCTTGGAAATCTCGTATTTGGTAAACTGCTGCGCCACTTTCTACCCCAATCGTCAATTTTGGCAGATTGTCTTTTTCCAGGACTTGATTGAGATAAAATAATACTTCAATAAAATCAGTAAGTTGATTTTCAGACAGCGCAACCCGTGGGTAAATGCAAATGGCTTTAACCCCTTCCCGCCCGCGCAAGCAACGTTCCAGCACCATTTTAGCGAGTACGGGTAAAAAGAAAGCGTAGGTTTTACCTGCTCCTGTGCTAGCAGTAACTACAACACCTTTTTCAATACCTTCTTCTGCTTCTAACTCGATTGCTTCAAGGATTCTTTCTAAAGTTCGTTTTTGGAAGCCACTCATCTGACGTAGCTTCGGTAAATAGGTGTCAATTACTTCTAAAAGTAGGTTTGCTGTTCGCTGTTGCTCTGTATCACCACTAAGTAAAGCTGTCATGCAGGTTTGTACTGCAATATTCCTTCGAGGTACGCGACGAGAAGCGACACTAAATTTAATATCTGCCACTAAACGCTTGCTATTGCTGATGCGGTGCGCTGCTTTGAGGTTGTTTTCTCGAACAATTCTTTGACGGAGTTTTGATAGCAACCTTACAGTTTCTGCTATTCGACTGCGGAAAATCCACTCATCAGGAGACTCTAGTTGGTTAAACCGGATAATTTGCAAATCATTTGCAAGTTCTTTTAAAGCCTTTCTGAGTGCTTCTGTTTTTTCTTGAGCAGTTAATACGATGTCTTCGGAGGGTTTGAAGTTATCAATTACTTCAACTCCTGCCATTGTTACATCGTAAATGCCATAGGCAACTTGTTCTGCTTCGCGTTGTTCAATAAACGTCAGAACTTCATCAGCCAGTCGTTTAATCGTGTCAGAGTCTAAGCTCATGGTTTTTGGACTGTAAGGTAGATGAACCTAGTAAGCCAGAATTGGCTAATTTCCCATCAGATGACAACGCTTTAGCTAGCGTCAAATTTTTTTCTGTCCATATTTTTTGAACAGGCTACCCTGCATTGTTCAGGAAGCTCATCATGTAGTAAACCTTGTCGATGGGGGTTTTACCAATCTCCAATCAATCGGCTTAATGCCACATTTATGATGTTTTGTATGGTTAGGGTATCGTTAGTTTGGTGAAGAGCAAACAATTACTCAAACGAATATCTGATTGTGTACGACTGGGCATAAATTTTATTTGGAATCCTTGCTTAGTAAGGTAATGGTTTTATGATCGCTGTATATCTGAATCCCAGCATAAATACACATACACTGTTTTTGCTACCATGTATGCTTGTATGCAAGTTTACCTGATTACCTGTCCTCACTTTTTCTCCGGCCCATATTTGAACGGGCTATCTTGCGTTGCTCAAGAAGTTCATCATGTAGCAAATTGTGCTGCTCAGAGTCTTGCCAATCCCTAATCAATCGCTTTAGTGCCACGTTAACCATGTCTTGTAGGCTTGGGGCATTACTAATTTGATGAGGAGCAAGCGATTGCTCGAACGAGTGCTTAATTTGGTACAACTGGGCATAAATTTCATCTGGAATCCGTGCTTGATAAGGCAATGGTTTCAATACCGCTATATAACTGACCCCAGCATAAATACATACAACTAATTTCTGCTACCATGTATGCTTGTATGCAAGCTTACCCACAATGAAAATTAACTAGAAAAATAATGTTTGAACTGGTTATAAAAGGCGTTCCCGTACAGCGTGGTTCTCTGGGTGAACAAATAAGTTATGTTGCCAGTATTACTTTTGCTGATGTTGTCCGACTGTTAAATGACGGTCATCTTTATATCCCAAACATTGCGGAGTTGCCAGACTTTGCTCAACGTAAACTTAACCAGACGCGAGTTAAGGCGATCGCTCGGTATATTCTGGAGACTTATCAAAATGGAACTACGTTTTTCCCGCCGATTTGCGTTAACGTTCAGCCATCGCCAACTTACAGAGATGGCAATATCTACCTTCCTTACCATTCGGTTAGTTTGCGTTTAACCGACGGTCAGCATCGATGCTATGGTATTCGCCAAGCATTGCAAGACATACAGGCACAAGAGTCGGAGTATGCCATTATCCTTTCACAATTAGAAATTGGCGTGTTGATATATGCAGGACTGTCATTAGAAGAGGAACGCCAAGCTTTCCGCGACCAAAATCTATTAGTCCAAAGACCAAGTGTGTCGCTATCCCATGCCTTTGATAAGCGATCGCCCACGGTTTTAATCGCCAAGGACTTGATCTGCCGAGTTCCTCAGTTTCGTGACAATGTGGAGACGGTGGAAAACGGCTTAGGTAAGCACAATCCCAAGTTACTGACCTTATCAACCTTAGTCACCGCTACTCAACGCATGTTCCCCAATTTAAAATCTCAAACCGATTTGGAACCTCTGATTGATTGGGCGACAACATTCTGGGCAGCAACCGCAAGCATTATCCCTAACGATCCTTGGAGGATTATGAATAAACAGGAACGTGCTACCCAAAGACAGGAGTTACTAGCAGTCAGTGCTGTTGTTTTTCAAGCCTTGGGTATGTTAGCTCATGATTTGTTAGTAGAAAGAGTTCCAGCAGAAGATTTGGTTAAGTGGTTGAGTGGACTGCAACAAATAGACTGGCAGCGCAACTCCCAATTGTGGCGAGAACGAGGAGTAACCCAAGTTGGTGCAAGTGGAGAACCAATCATTTCCAACACAAAGACAAATGTTGATGCTTGCCATCGGGTTTTGCGTGAATTTGTCGGTATTATTTCGATGAGCAATGTATCGTGAAGGGGTCAAAAGCAAGGAAAGGAGTATGCGGTATTATTGATAACTATAATGTTGGATAATACATAAGCAACATGACGGACTACAATCTCGCTGGATTATCTACACGCTCCTTTGAACAATTAATCCAAGCGATCGCACTCAAGGTAGTTAGTCCTGGAGTTGTGGTATTTGGTGATGGCGCGGACGGAGGACGTGAAGCCACTTTCAATGGCCTGACTCGTTACCCATCTGAAGATCATCCTTGGAATGGATATATTGTAATTCAAGCCAAATTTCGACAACGACCTCAAAATTCACAGGAAGATGGTGAGTGGGCGCTGAAGCAACTAAAATCTGAACTTAAGGATTTTGCTAATCCAAAAAAACGTCGTCGCCAACCTGATTATTATATTTTCGCTACAAATGTTGTTTTAACACCTGTACAAGATAAGGGAACAAAAGATAAAGCAGACGATATCTTTCAGGAGTTTAAAGATAGCGTTCCTTTGAAGGGATATGATATTTGGGATTATGACAAAATTAGAGTTTTTCTAGATAATTTCGAGGATATTAGGCGAGCTTACACAGGTTTTATAACTCCTGGTGATGTTCTTTCCCAGATTATGGACTTTATCGAACCGCGCAAGGAATTATTTGCTGACCAGTATACCAACTTAGAGGATATTGAGGTACTGGTGCAGAAGGTGCGATCGCATTTCGACAAGACGATACAAAACGAGTGCGAAACCTTGTGTACTTTCAATCTCCTCTATTCTCCTATGCGGGGGAATCTCAGCCAAATTTATGTGCAGACTAAGCTTAATGAATCGCAACAATTTAGCTCAGAGGAGTTTAGTCAAGAACGGAAATTATGGGAAGACGTAGTTGTAAATAACCATAAGTTGATGGTGTTGGGTAAACCCGGCGCGGGTAAAACTACATTACTACAATATATTGCTATTCACTGTGATGATGTTGATTTCCAACCTCAGCCTATACCTGTTTTTATCAGTTTGAAAACTTTGGTTGAGAATGCTAAAAGTGCAGATAAAATTAGTTTAATCAGCTACATTCGCAAAAAATATTGCCGCCGTTATGTTTCAGAACAGGAATTAGAACTATTACTAGACAATGGTAGATTATTGTTTCTGCTGGATGGTTTAGATGAAGTTATTGAAGATAAGATTCAAGTAGTTGTTCAAGAAATTAGTCAGCTAGTTGATGAGTATGGTAACAATCGAGTTATAGTAAGTTGCCGAAAAGAACATCAAGCATATAAATCTAGAGCATTTGGAAAATTTATTTTATGTAAGGTAGCTGATTTTGAACAATTACAAATAGAGAAATTTATCGAAAATTGGTTTACAGACGTTACTGTTAATAATGCTAAAGAAAGAACAAGCAAATCAAATCAGCTAATTGAAAAGCTAAAAAAACGAAAAAATAAACGTATTAGAGAACTAGCTGATACACCATTATTGCTCCATCTAATTTGTCTGATTTACCAAGAAAAAGGTGATTTACCTTCGACAAGAGTTGAACTTTACAAAGAAGGTATAGATTTATTGCTAGAGAAATGGAATCAATTTAATCAGCGTGTTCAGGTGGATGTGATTGCATTAAGACAAGCTATAAGACGGATAGCGGTTATTACCTTTGAGCAGGGTAAATCTGAATTTAATAAAAAAGAAGTTTTATCTTTAATTCAGAATAGTCATTACAAATTATCTGATATTGAAGTTGCATCTGGTTTATTAATTAGTAAAACATGGAATAACTATAATTTTTCTCATCAAACTTTTCAGGAATATTTTGTATCTGAAGAATTATTGGATGAACAAGATGGTTGGAAACAACTTCTGAATCATCTTAGTGAATCACGCTGGCGCGAAGTATTTTTTATGGTTTTAGCACAGTTAGAACTGGCTGATAAACTTATTAAATTAATGAAACAGCAAATTGATGGGCTACTTGCAAATGATGAAAAGTTGCAACAATACCTAATATGGGTAAATCAAAAATCTGTTGCATTAACAATTCCTTGTAAACGAGTGGCAGTTCGTGCCTGTTACTTTTTTTATGCTCTTGCTCGTAATTTTGCGTTGTTGGAACTCCCTGTTCTAAATGTAGAACAAAACTCCAATCAAAAAAAACGCTGGACTCCTGAACTTGACCGAGTTCTTGATACTAAAATTGGTATGGAAGTTGTCAAAGTCAGCCGCTATATCGTTGAAATGGGTTTGAGCAATATTTTATTAGTCGCTTTTGAGTCCACAATTAATACAAGTAATTTTTGCTACATTAAGCGTAATATAGAGATGCTTAATAAATTTCATTATCAGATGAGTCCAAAAATAATTGAACTTTTGGGAGAACTACCTCTGGAAAAAAGCTTTAACAAAAAAATGCAGCAATGGTGGAAGGATAATGGCTTACAATGGGCATCCCAATTAAGAAGTTTGATGGTTCAGCATTACAATATTGGTCACGATTGGCAGTTTAGTCATCAGCAGTTGAAATTGCTTAAACAATATTACGATGGTAATAAATTTTTAGTAGCTTGCTTAAATAGTGGTTGTAAAATATCTCCCGAAGTCCGCGCACTTATCGAAGACAATTTATTACTACCCCTTGATTCATCACCCAGCTAAATACTCACGAATTACCCGCAGCATACTTGCACTACCTTTACTATTAACTAAAATAATCGGTGCAAGATGCGATGGACGATTCGCTTCAATAAAACCTGTGGCTGCGTGTTTAGCACTAGCCGTCACCATCACAACAATGTCAGAATTTCTCACCCACTGACGCAGCCTATCATTACCTCCCTTGTCATGACTGAGATAAACTGTCACTTCTTTACAAGCTGTTTCTAAAATACTTTTTACTCTGATTGCTGCGGTTTCTGTGAGAGTGTAAATAAGAACAGATTTACTCTTGAGTTTTTGGAAAACATTGGCCTCAACTTCCAGATTTTGCTCGACTAAACTCGCTGGTTCGTCAAGCAAATCTGGAAACGATTCTTCTAACTGTAAATCTTTTACCAAAGCGCGAAAGATTCCCCTTTGCACTTCATCAATACGTTCTGTAAAACGGTGTAGAGTTTCAGCCATAGCAAATAGAAGTTGTTCGCGCTTTTCTAGGGCTGGGCAGGGATATGATATTAGTACATCAATTAAGTCAAGCATCCAATCAACTTTTTTGGGTGAGGCGAACCTGTCCCAAAGCTCCAAAGCATAGTCTACAATCTCTGTATATTTTGCTGTATTAACTCCCAAGGTTAAAATAGCGATCGCTAAATCATTGAACAAAACCAAATCAACATCCCCACCCTCTGTACTCAGGACTAGAAGTTCTAGTAATGAGTAATAAAGGCTCTCGAACTCGCCACGGGGAAATTGCTCATCTTTCTGAAAAAATCCCAGCAAGTAAGGAAGCGCATCGTGCAGGATAGACTCAGCTGTTGAGCCTACTTTACTTAACAATTCGTCAAATTCTGCCACCGCCTGTGGTTGCATCAGCAAGCTAGTGATATCCCACTCAGCAGAACCCTGGCGTGCAGTGTATAACGCTCGTTCCCAGGTTGGCTTTTTATCCAGTTGCGATAACCACTCCAGCCAATTCGTTGGGACAGATAAAGCTGTTGGGGTGTCTTTTGTTGTACCTTCCTGGCTTCCCCGCAGTTGAGTAAGAAAATCTTGGTTCCAACGTACCTTTAGCAAGGCTGTTTGCTCGTCAGCAGTCAACTCGTCAAAGGCTTGCAATACAGCTTTTTCCACCGCCAAGGTTTGCAACTCGTAGGCGCATTGGAGGAGCAAGCGAACTTTCTCTTTCGATGACGGAGCATTACAAAGCAATGAAAATGCTTGGTCGAAGTCTCCGTTTTTGGATAGCTGTTCGGCTTGTTGCAGTGGGTTGCCTTCGCTATCCGGGGTAGCATCTCTTAGCAGTGCAGCTAACCTTTGCAAATAGCTACGGTGAGTTTCTTCAACTTCCCCAATTGCCAGCAGTTCGTCTCGAAGTGCAGGTTTCGTTGGTTCTCCACCCACCGCCAGCAGCATAAATAATTTCAGTACTTCTGGGATTTTACTACCTGCACGGACAGCAAAAAGATTGTTGTAACGGGGAAAAACTACTTCTTGGAAATAAGCTACAGCACTGCCGGGGGCGTTATTGTCCTCAAAATGTTGTAGTTCAGTGCGGTACACTGCTCTAAGTAAGGCTTGGGTAACAGCAAAGGGTCGGCGAACCTGCAAAAGATTGCCTAGTTCCGGGAGGGTAAGCAACTCATTCCATTGCTCTAGTTCCGCCAAGAGTTGCACCCGCAGAAACAGCAGATTCAGCGCATCCAGTCGATGCTGGTCTATGAGGTATTGTAGTGAGTTTTCCGCAGCAATGCGATCGCCTGCTTGCAGTGCCATATAAAAGTCCCGCAGTACCCGACCTGTGGGACGGGGAATATCTGCGACCCGTTTCACTCGTCTCTCACTCACTCGGCGCATCCGTTCTAGTGCTTCCCAAACATCCGTCGCCTGTCCGCACAGTTTGACCGCAGCACCTCCAGTAAATCTGTAAACTGCTAATTCTATAGGGTCTTGGGGGTTTAGTTGCGCTCTTTGTCCGCGAAATGTCGAATATGTGGGGCCAACAAACGCCATTAATTCTTCACTCAAACGGCGTAATTGGCGTTCCGAAAGGGCGATCGCGTACCAATCTACACTCTCGGAACGCCAGCAGGGAAGAATTGTTGGCTGAGGTTCGCCTTTGGTCAACAACTCGACCCAAGGACGGATTTTGGCTTGTTTTCCTTCGCCACGTTCAATCTTGCCAAGGTCAAATTTGTTGTCAGTACCAAAAAACTGCTCTAGGAAGTGGCGGATATCTGCATTGCTGGCATTAGTCATCGCTTTTGAATATTACATAGTTAATATAGTAGGATGTGTAATAAAAAATACTCAAATCGTTACAGGATAAAAATTAAATAATCCAAAATAGCATTACGCCCCTCCCCATCGGTTAGTAAAAATCAACTGTTGTTCGGCGATCGCTTCTGGGGATGTTTCATAAGTTACAACTTCCTCATTGATTGTAATGCCGTTGTAGGTGAAGTTCATCGAACCTGCAAGATAATACCCATCTCCCAGGATACCTTTTGCGTGGAGTTCTTCGGTAATGTGGAATCGCACGGGAACGTCCTGATAATCAGTTTTGCCTTTGATTTGTTCAATAAATCTGTGGTTGTGAGAGTCGGGACGGGTAGCAATGTGTACAGTTGTTCCCCGTTCGGCTAGGGTGGCGAGGACTTGGGAGAGGCGAATGCGGGAACGACTCCATGAGGGTTCTAAGCATAGGAAGGTGTTGGCGGTGTTATCGATAACGGGGATGTCAGATATCCACGGGGAAACAAGCCACACGCATTGGCTAGGGGTGATCAGTTCGGCGACGAAGATTGTTTGGAGTAAGTCAGGGATTTGGCGGGAACTTAGGCGGGAGTGAATATAGCGGGATGGCATTTAATTTATTCAATCTGAGCAGATTCTTGTTGTAAATTTTGGCACGAGCGCAAATATTCTAAAATCAGCAAGCGTAAGTAATCGAGCATTCTAATATAAGCTTTTATTTGCTTGTAGTCTCCATCGGTGACAAAGTAAAATTGAGCAATAGCAGGAACATCAAAGACGTGCATAGTTTGCAAACGCTCAATAGCCTGCTGTTCATTTTCAATCCTACCCCTTGCCTGAATTTGACTGGCATAGCCTCGGATATCAACTGTTAACAGTTCGATTTCCTCTAAAACAGTAAATTCTTCATCGGAAACGGGTGATAGAGAAGCTAATTTTTTTCGTTCTTCTTTAGTGTTTTTATAATCGTCAGTTAACTGCTGTAATAGATGAGTGATGTAGTTTCTGGTGATTTCAGGGTTTTGAGTATTGAGCGTTGCTTTAGTCATCATTTACTCCATAAGTGACTATTTTTTCAACACCAAAATTATCGGGACGTACAATTAAATATTCATTTCCTTTTCGATAGACTGCTGAACCATCTTGACGATATCCTGTTTTCGGAACTCTGACTGCTCTTTTTTTATTGAAGCTATGGGCTTTTCGCAGATATTTCAATGGCTCGAATTCTTTTCTGGAAGCATGGTCTAAAATACTCTGAGCTACGCTGATATAGGTAGAAGCATCCCACTCAGCCAGATACTGCTTTATTTCTGCTACTTCCGCCTCGGTGTATCCTTCATATAACTGGGCTAGAAAGGGATCTACAGGTGTTTCATCCGGCATCAGTTTTGAACTCTGGTTGGATTAGTCATAATATTTTCATAATGCTTTAGTTCTATTTTGCCTGGATTAATAGGGTAATAGTAAAACGGTCTGGACTCAAGTATTCTAGAGAGTGACAGTATTCGCAGAGATATTCAGCTCGTTTTCTTACAAGTCTTCGAGTTTGTTCGGACACCATTTACTTTTGGCTGCTAGTTGAGCGTTAATCAAGGTAAATATTCGCTCAAGTTCGGAAATGCCTACATATTCAGCTTCTTCTTCAGGAGTGAGCGTATCAGCTTTTTTCTTCTGCAACAGTTCTTCAAAGCGAGACTGTAGCTCATCGGTAAATTTAAAAAGATAAATATCACCGAATTCGCTCATCCTGATACCAGAAGACATTAAGGATGAGGGTTGAACCATCAATTGAGTAGTCATTGTGTGTTCACAGTGCCTTTGGTTCTATTGTGCCTCAATTAATCAATGATTATAACGGTGTGGGTGGGTGCGATCGAGTAATTTTCAGATTTAGATGATTGGTTTATTCATCATGCTTTTGATATGGGAACAGAAGTAGTAGAAGTAGGAACAGAAGTAGTAGGAGTAGGAACAGGAGGCAAACTTAGCCAAAAATCAAAAATTTCTTGGAGAGCAACATTGAGTTTTTTACAAAAAAATTTCGTTTCTTCAATAGTAATCTTTTTGGAGTGTGATTTTGTTTTTTTATCTACTGGATGATCAACACGGTTCCGCATAGAGCCAAGTTCTTTCCATGTTTCGTAGCCACTTGGAAGGGAAGTGGTGAAAACTTTTCTGTCTGTGAGAGATGCATAGCCGTCATGTAATCCTGATTCTGAAGGAAAAGCATATTCATAAAAAGCAATTAAAGTAAGATGTGCAAATTGATGGAAAGTTCTGATATAAGCATTAGGTGATTTATGATAACTACTTACAGATTCTCGTAACTGCTCAACTGCTCTTTCGTAATGCACACCATAAAACAGACAAAGATTGCTAGATGAAAATGAAACGTAATACATAGTTGAAAGTGTTTGGTAGATAAAGCATATTTTTGGTGCGTCTGGTGATAAGCCAACATCTCTAACTAAATCTGATAGCTTGCTTATTTCTTGATGATATGGCTTTAAATCATCCCAAGTAACTCTACATTTATTCATTTGTAGAAGATAAATAGCTAATCTATGTAATATAGGGCTTTTATCAGTACAAATTAAACGAAATAATGCTAAAAGCTTATCATGTGATTTAATCCTCTGAAAAGCACTATAAGCTAACTCTTGTCTCAGCAGTGATGAAGCTTCTGGATCATTTTTAGTATTATGCTGTTCTTGCTGCAAGCATTCCATAAAATAAGAATGTTGAGCAGGAAGTTTTCCCAATATTCGTGCAGCTATCATTCTGGCATACCAATCTAGTCGAGTATCAGCTAGCCATTCTCGGCATAGAAATGAAGTATTTTTAGCTCCACTAATTTGATATAAAGACCATAGTGAATTCGCACGATGCCAAGAATATACCTTATGTTTATTTATAAAATTTTGCAATTCTTCTATAATAAATAAATCGTTTTTAAAACGCCCTAAACAATAACATATAGCTTCAGAACGCCAAGGCAGCCTGTCAAGTAAATCTACTATTTGCTTACGTATTGACTCATGAGGTTCTAGTCGGTACAAGCAAAACGTGAGATTTGATTCTGCTTCTTTACTTTTGTCTAAATTATCTAAAAGTGAATAAGCTTCTAAAAATATCTCGCGCAATTGATCTTGCAGTTTTTCATTTCCATCTGTATCTATATTCAGATTTCTATTTGAAGAGGATCTTTCGTCCTCTTCTTCATCTAAATCTTCATCTAAATCTTCATCTAAATCTTCATCCAAATCAGGATAAATATTTGATACTTTTGTTTCTTCGTCTATACTATTGGTATTTGTTTTTTTAACGTAATCTGCCGCTAATTCAGCCTGTTCACTTTGAGAAATAGTAGGTTCTTTAACTAGAGTATATTCTCCTGTTCCTGTGGGATCTGTAATTATAAAGCGTAAATGTGTAATTTCTTTATTTATATCCTCTATTTCATGAATGCTAGTTTTTGTGACCTGAGCTACTAATCCAGCCCGCTTAAGCTCTAAATCAAAAAGAATTAGTCCTTGCTGAACAGTTTGCTTATCACGTCCTAGAATTCGTATATCGTCTACATAGCGTACATAATTATATCCTTGATAAATCATTATTTTATCAAGTTCATATAAAAATAAATTTGCTAAGAAATCAGAAGCATTACTCCCTTGAGGAATTCCACGACTCATTTTTACATCTGCTGTATGTGCTGACCATTTTGAAAGACATTCTCTCAAGAGGTTTTCAAATTTACTATCTCTTTTACATCTACAATATTTCCATAGAATCTGAATAAGTCTTTCGTGGTCAATAGTGTCGTAAAAAGACACAATATCTGTTGAAGCAATCCAATAATTCCCCTTACGGTATAATCTTTCAACAGAATTAACGAAGTTATTATATTGTTGTTTCCAGGGACGGAGCATCCAGCGTTTACCTGAACCAGCATAAATATTACCAAAAATATGTTGATTCTGGTGAGTCACTAGATATTGATGACTTTCGTCAGCAATAACATTAACAACAGCCTGGTAAACAATAACATCAGGTACAGCCATCAACGACATTGTTCTCAATGTCGTTGATGGTTTGGGAACATACACTTTATGATCTGCTAGCGGTGTATAGGGAAAATCTTCCGCTTGTACTTTCCTTATTAAATCTTTTAGATTAGCTTCGAGATTAAAGGCAAATATTTTAAACCCCAACTCATCAATAATCATACGGCTAGTAACATTAATTGTTCTTTGCCAAGCCAGCAGAAAATTATCGTAAGTTAGAAATTTATCCCACAAATTTTCAGAAAATGTCATTTTTTATATTTATTACTTATTCAATAAAATGTAAATTATCAAAAGCTTGTAATTATTTCAGTCTTTCCTAAGAGAAGTTCCTAGTCTAAAATTAGAACCATAGAAAATAAAATAAGTGACTCTAAATCATAATATTAATTTAATAAGTATACTCACTAAGTATACATAATTTATACTACAAATATTTTTGTAACATGATCACTGCATCGTTTCTCGCACCCGTAGCCTCACCCCAAACTCTCGCGGATACCTCTGCACCCCCTCGACCAATGGATAAACCTGCAAAAACCCAAGTTCCATCGGTTCGACTGCTAAACTCAAAATCGCTGACTTTAAATCTCCTCTCGCATCAGGAGGCGCTATCAGCGAAACCGATGCACCTTGCTTAAACGCTTCCTCCACCTGTTCTCGCCAGTTGGGTTCATTCAGCCAAACTGTGCGATCGCCCACTTGCAAAACATCCAGTAAAATTTCTCTATCTGCGTTGGGAATCACAGCAAAGGGATTATAGGAAGATAAGGCACGCGATCGCACTATATTTCCCCTCGCCCACAACAGCCCATAAATCACTTGAAACCGCCAATAGGGATTAGGCTGCACTAAACCAAGATGCGACAACGCCTGATCTAACTTGTCATCGTTGCTGGCGACATAGGCAAACACCCGCGCATCAATTTCAATACCTAAACGCGCTTCTTCCTGATGCCACAAACGAATCAAATCCAGCAGTAGTTTATCGGTTTCCGGGGTACTTCCAGGACGCAAAACTCGTGCGTTAATTGCAGTCATCACCGGATGCGTTACCAAAATCCCCTCAGAGGACAGGACTTTGCGGAGGCGATCGCTAGCCTGTTTTAATTCACTATGTCCTGCGGCTAACCGCACATCAGCCATTGCATCGGCAACATCTGCACTGGTTTGGGTTAACTCCAGTAAACGAGTAAGTTCCGAGTCCACAATCTCAAAATCTCCAGGTGACAATGCACTCTCCGCCAAACGGAAAAAATTCGCCGGATCAGCAGCATACCGCCGCAAGATTTCCTCAATCACCCCGCCGCCGCCAATGGTAGATTCAGTTATCCAAATTTCCTCTATTCCCTCGGAAATAGCAGGTGCATCTGGTGGACGCGGGCCAGGATCGATATCTAAAATCAGGTCGCCCAAGTCAAAGTGGGGACACAATTGCCCGCAAGCATCCAGCAACGCCCCTCCCAAGGTCGCTTTAAAACGTAAAGCTGCCCAAGAATGCCACTCTTCATCAGGTTCTGACCAGAGAATCGGTGCGAGGTCATTTAATATAGTTTGGATGATGTCTGCGTTGCCAAGTGCCAGCAACCTATCATGTACCCTCTGCCGTCCCTGAATTGGTTCTGGTGCAGATTCCCCTTGTTCCAGTAGGGTTTCTTCGACGTTCAAGGTTTGGAAGATATTGTCCAGAACCCTTGCCATTTCTTGACCCATATTTTCACCCAAAAGCATCTCAAAAGCTTCAGGTAGGTAGATTTGGTCTGCCAAGGCGCGGGCGGTCAGCATCGATATATATATTTGATAAAGCCATTCCCGTTGAAAGACATTTGTTAATTCACACAATCTCGCATCTGTCAATACCCGATGTCGGAAATATGCCGTGCGAAACGCCCGAATTTTCTCTTGATTGGAATCGCTGGGACTGATGTTGAAATTGGGCGGAATACAAAAGCGAAATACTAGACCGTCAACAGATTGGGCAAATCCTACAGATGCTGGACTACTATCTTGTCTCTGGGTGAAGCAAATTGTCGTATCAAGTTCCTGGCCATTGTCGAAGCGAATGTTAGCATGGGATGCGATCGCAAACCGCCGCACTTCCACCGGCGATTGTTGAGTATGAGTAAAGCAACAAACTTCTGTAATAAGTTTGCACCACGGGGAACCTTGAGGCAGTTCGAGTTTTATTCCCAAGTCGGGTGGTATAATTTGACTGCGCCATTCCAATTGGGCGTTAGAGGTAATTGAAATATTAGGCGGAACTTGGGTAGGATTAATTGCCCAAGGGCGAATGCAGCGAATATCTACAACTTGCCCATCTTGCCATAATTGAAAATACCCTGCTTCTTCAAATTCGGCACAATAATCTTCTACGGGTAATTCTTGTTCTCTTTGTTGCAAGTCTGGCGGTGCAATCCAGTGGGTTGCATAGATATGCTGCACCCCGAAACGGCGCGTTGCCCTGCCTGGAGTAAAGGTTTTCAGGGCTTGGACAATCGGCATAGAATTAACATCTGGCTCACCGTTGCGCGTCTGTGCTGGTGTAGTAATCGTTACTTCCGGCAACAGCAGGTCACTAAATAAGTTCGGGGGAACAAAATCAGGTAATGGGTCACGGGTTTGATAGTCTTTGTCTGATTCATCTTGCTGAATCGGAAGGCGCTTCCAACCAGACTCTAAACGCCGTAGCAAAGTCGGAAGCACCGCCATCATCAATGACCTTGGCGGTTCCCAAAGAATTGCTTCGACTTCATCTTTGGTAAGGTGTAGTGCTGATTGCAGATATGTTTCTAAGTTGCGTTGTCCTGCTTCTGTTTCCAGGATGTTCTCGATCAGTTTTATTTCTAGTCGCTGACGGTTAATTAAGTATAAATCAGTAGTAGCAAAGTCTCTCCAGACACTTCCTCTAGTTGCAGCTAATTGCTGTCCAACCCAATCCATAAAGGCGAAAACCGCTTGAATGCGAATAACATAGCGGTTGGCAATGGGAAGCGATCGCTTTTCTAAAACCGGATTAAACAGCATATCGTAGCCTTGATAGGCAATGCGATCGCGTCCATAATCAGAAAGCACTACCACCGTCCAAGGTCGCATAGTTCTGCGTCGTCCCGCCCGTCCCTTCCTTTGCAAGAAAGATGCCATATCTCGCGGCGCTTTGTGCTGGATGACACCTCCAACTTCTCGGTCGTTAAATCCCACTTCCAGAGATGCAGTAGCCACAATCACATCTGCATTTGGCGTAACTCCGGTATCTTGGGAACTGGTGCGTCCAATATTCAAAGGAAGTTGCAAACCGTGACCGATTTCTTCACACAATAACCAGGATTGTGCGGCAATCAGCCTTTCTCTACCATCAGTTGCACTATGCGATCGCAAAGCCGCTAATGGCTGTCGTCCGCGCAAGGGATGACTCCAACTGTCTCGACCTTCGGCATCTAAAAGGTTATGGAATAAGCGATTGGTAACATCTAAGTCATCAGTGAAGGCGAAAACACGGGAACCATAAAAACCTTTACTAGGGGGGTCTTCAGATGGGTCGAGTACACGCCGCAGCAGCATCGCCGTTTGGATGCTGGTAGATAAAAGACTTGTTCCTGATACTGGGTCGCCCCTGAGAACCAATTGATACTCCATTCCTTCAGCAATTTGGTCTTCACCAGGAGAAATTTCTTCCACTGAACCAGGGTTTAAACCTGTAAGTTGACTGAAAAATTCTGCTGCACTTTCTAGAGTTGCCGAAAGTCCAGTAAATTGGACTTTCTTGTGAATGATTTTCTGCCAACGCCTCAGCAGGTAAGCGACTTGTGCGCCGTGGATACCTGTATAAGTATGCACTTCATCCAACAAAACTATCTGAGGCTTTTTCGCCGCCGCGATGCCAAATATATGACCGTAACGGGAGTCTCCCATAGACCGATTTAGCATTTCTGTGCTGGTAAAAACTAGGTCTGGAGGAGTTTTCGCCATGCGATCGCGTGTCAGAATTACTTCATCTTCTTGGATAACAGCACCGCAAGATGGGTTGAGACAAGAAAGTTTTTCTCTACCAGCTTCCACATCAGCCCGCCGCCAAGATAGCGCACCCTCGCATCTGGGACACCGCAGGTAAGGACAAGTAAACCCACCACTTTCAGCTTCCCATTTATCCTGCACCCGATCCAAAATTGCGCTTCTGGGAGTTAAGCCAAAAAATGCACCAATGAGAATTTTACGCTTACCTTCTGCTTTGAGGACAGCATCGAGACGACGTGCTTCTTGATAGGTTTCAGAAAATTGGTCTTTGAGAAGTTCGTTACGGGGATAAATTGCCAGTCCTTTACACCAATACTCATCCTTTTTCAACAAACTTGCAATATGCGCCAGTGCTGGTAGGTAAAAAGATAAAGTCTTCCCCGTTCCTGTCCCAGCACAGACAATCATCCCGCGACTTTTTGTGCTGTTTAAATCCCGCAGCATCCGGCTTGTAGCGCGTAGCTGGAAATCTGCAAGTTGAACCTCACCGCGCAATGGCGATCGCAGTATCGCTGTAACGGCTTTTTGCTGTATGGGAGTTAGCAGTTTGTCTGCTTCCAACTGCTGAATTACTGCTTCTGGCGTAATATACCTTTTGGGATAAATTCTCGGACGGATTTGTAGGCGATAATCAGCGACTAAGGTAGGAGATGTTTGCCAATTATTATTCGGGAACAGTTGGCGAAGACGGGCAAATAATCTCACCGCTTCCGCCATCCTGGTGCGGAAAAGGCGATCGCCTCTGAGGTTGAACTCAAACAACAATTTGCGATCGAGAATTTGGTCTAAAAAATCCCAAACATCTTCATCAATCTCGCAAGTATTTATAAAATCTTCCGCAAGTTCTGCAATTTCATCCTCAGAAAATCCCCCATCAACAATTCCCCACGTCAAAAGTTGAACTTCCTGGCGTTCCAACTTATCTAAAAATTCTCTAATTATTTTATCCCAGTTGGTAGTCACCCTTGCTCTGCCCTTACTTTATTTTAAATCAAGCGAATTTTTAAGGAATCAGCAATCCCATGTTGATTAATCCAATCTTGAACTTCTGAAGTTAAAAGATTTAAAGGCGCTCCTTGATTGGCTGCTGCTGCTCGAAGAAAATGCAATACAGCTTGGGGAACTTCATCAGAACTAAGACTATTCCAATAATATTTTAATTGTTCAATTTTACTTTCATATATTGCAAATTCAGCATTATTTTTAGGATAAATAACGTTTTTTACTTCTTTATCTATAATCTGAATTTGCCGAACTGTTTGTTTAAAAGCTTCTACTTTAGCCAGCAAATTAAGAATTTCATTGTTAGTGCTAGGCATTTGTTGATCCCGGTAGCTTTTCCATGCTTCGCTCAGTTGCTGTTCTAGTGTAGTTTTTAGGTTTTCTATATTGGACTTTAAAATATTACCTTTAAAGTTTTTAGGTTCAAGAATCCACTCGGAGTTTTTTTGTAAGTTATCTTCAGCATCAATAATAAAATTTAATACTGAATCTACTTTTTGAGTTAAATTAATATTGTCAATACCCCTTTGGCGAAAAGCTGCTAATGCTTCTACAAGCGGCTGAATGATTGCAATTGCATCAGTAACTTGTTTTTGCCTAGTTTGAATAGTGTTATAATTACTTGCAAACTTTTGCAGAGATTTTTTACGTTGAGATAATTCATTTAGTTCCTGTGTTTTTTTTAAGAGCATGGTGTATCTCCTTTAATTTCGTTCATGAGACTCCGTAAGTTAGCTAAACCCTCACAGAATGATTGATAACCGGATTCTACGTTTACACCATCAGGTCTTTCTAACTCTGCAATACGAGTTTTTGCCTTAAGAATTGAAGCATTTAAAAAATGATTTATCTGGTAGAGAAATTCTGAAGAATTAGAATCAACTTTTTGATAATCTTTACCCAAATACTCAAGTATTTTAAGAATATTAGTTTCTGGAATTGTCTGTTCTGCTTGTATTTGCTTCATTGTTTTTATATAATTTTTAATGGCTCTAGGCATGAATAAATTTAACACATTGATCATGTCCTCAAAATTTCCATCAAAGACACCTGCATCTTGTGCTGCTGCCATTGCATCTTTGATAGCTTGAATAACATCCTTTGTCTGAAAATATTCTCCCAATTCGGATATGAGACGCTGATAGATATCTAACTGACGTTCGTACTCTTCTTGGATAGCTTTCTCTAGGAGTTCATCGACTTGTTGACGTACCTTTTGCAACTCTGGAAACTTATCGCGGACATCTTCAGGAATTTGCTCTTGAGGTTGCCAATATTTACGCACTTTTTCTAGAGGTTCAATAATTTGAATTGCATCAATAATTTGAAACGTTGAATTACTGCCTTTTGTACAAGCAATTCGACTTTTAACAATATCTAATAATGCTTCTCGGTTTCTCTTGAGACTAAAGGTATCAAACAGCTTTTTCCAACTATATGCACGAGTTGTATCATCGTTTTTATCTAAGTCGATAAACAAAGAATTAATCAGATTTTCGAGCGTATTAGTAGGATACCCTGCCATCGTGGCGCTAATCGCTAGCAATTCCACCGCAGCAGGTACGGGGTTCCAAGGTTCACCAGATTCGCGGGGATAAAGGCGAATTTTTTCGACGACGTACTGACTCCAACGTTCTAAATACTTTGCGTATATGCGAAAATAGCGATCGCCATCGGGAAACTTCCAGTTTTTATAATAATTGTATTTTAATATACCTTCAAATATGTATGCGGTTTCTGTAAGTTCCTTATCTGGGTTAAGGGGAAGCGATAAAACAATCCCAGAATAAGTCCCTCTCTTGACTTTAGGGTTATAGAAAATGAGATTACGCTGCTGAACCAACTTACCACTACCGACGAAACTACCCTTTAGCAGCATTTCACTATCCCATTCAATTTTTTCGATGATAGCGGGGAAAAGCAACTCGCGGATATCTTTAGCGATCGCATCTGGTAATTCTCCCTGATTGTTCCAACTGTCTAGGATTTCCAGTTTTTTTGTCAGCGTTTCTGGAATCTCTTGTACTAAATATTCCCCTGGAGGTTCTACAACGCTTGGTGTTACTGGACGAGGTAGGGGTTGGGGTGTAATCTGCTGAATTTCTCTCGGTTTAGTCTTAACATCAAGCAGAGGTAAATTAAAAGCAGTATGAACCTCTGGCGACAAATTACAAAGTTCATTACTATCATCCCACAGGTCTAAAAATATCTCCCGACGCTTGGTGTTTTGCGGGTCTTTAGCTTGGATATCTAACCTACTTTTCTTACCCAATTTCATGTTACCAAAGTGTTCCCCTAAAGTAACTGAAGGGAAACGCCCATTTTCAATATCATCAATAGAATTTTCTAAAGTGTATTTTAATACATCTCTAATTAAAATTCTGGGGTTAAATTCATCTGGATTTACCCTACCAAACATCTGTTCTAAAGCTTTAGAATTGAAAGGGTAAAGACCCATTCCCTCAACATGGCCAAAACCTGTATGACAAGCGTGGGAATGTTCGCATTTGCTACAAGCACTTACTATTTCATCTCTATTTTGAGAATTAGCCCAATTTTCAATGTCTTGTTCCTTTAAGCGAACAGCATTCAGATATCTAGCAACAAATACTTGAATATCATCCTGAGTAATTAAAGATTTCTCACCAACTGTATCAATATTAAGATTGACGCTGAAGGTAACGCGCTGTTGCACTGTATCAATCAAATTTTTAAAATAACCTGTAGTACAAGCTAAGGCTGTACGTATAGCACATAATTGCTTATTTTCACCTTGCTGTGGTTTTGCTAAAACTGCTTCGAGAACTTCCCTATCAATACCTTGCAACTTAGCGAAATCTTCAATTAAAAGCACTAATTCAATATTTTTTTCTGCTAATGTCTCTCGGACTTCACGCATTAATTGCTGCAAGTCTTCTCTACCAAAATTCAAAACTTGGGTGATAGCAGGATCTAAGTTATCATTCAACCAAGTTACAGTTTGCTTTTGTATATCCTCATCATTTATTAATAAACTATAAAATTCTCGTGCCTTTTCTCCAGCTTTTTGAATAGCTAAAATATTAAGAGGCAAATCTTCGATAGAAAACTCACGACGTTCGTTGATATCTTCAATAGTATACTGATATCCCAGTGTATGAATTACTAAACGATGAATAATCTTTCCATCTCTTAATAAATGTTCTCGAAAAAAATTATCATATAGCAAAGCAGGTAAATTTTCGATTAAATATTCCTGAGTTTCCTCGTCAGCAAGTTTAGCGCGTGTATGCTGTCCGTTAATGCCAACTTGAAAAGCTAAATTATTTAATAATTGTTCTCTTGCACCCTTATCTGTGAAAGTCCGGCTCGATTGATTTAAACGTTTGCGGTACTCATCTAATTTATCTACCTCAAATTCCGCAATATTTAAAATCTTTTCAATTATATCTTTTAAATTTGTCCCAATTCTGGGAATTAGCAGCACTTTCCGTCTATCCGTTGATTTTATATTAGCTTGCAACCAACGAATCAGGTGAGATTTTCCCGTACCCGTCTCACCCAAAACAGGTACAAAGGCAAAATCGTTTTCACCTAAAAAATCTTTGAGAAACTGTGCTTCATCATATTCCTTTTGTGATAATGCCTTAATAGAGTCCTGACGGTACATTGCAATCGGATGATGTGTAGCTAGAAACAAATGATTTGCAGTTTGGGTTGCTTCAACATTCATCACCTGACGAATCATATCTAGCTTCCAACAGACAAAGTTTTCAAAAGTCATGATTTTTCTCCTTTCAAAATAATGTGAGAAATTCGCCCATCATTATCAACTTTGTTATTGACTTTTGGTAAAATCATAAAGGCTGAATCAGATTGTCTCTCAAGCTGAATATCACCCTCATCGTGAAGTCGAAATAAGGCAAAAGCTGTACTGGTAGAAAGAAAATTAGTTTCGCGTGTACCAATTTGTGATTCTACCTCTTCTCGAAACTTTCCGGTTTCAAATAAAGGACATTGTTTGGCTAATCTATTAATAAAATCTTGGATTGTAATTTCTTGTTGTCCATTAAACAAAAGCTTGAGATTTCGTTTAATATAAGCTGTCGGGTCGGGAACTGTTACTTTTACTAGTTTTTCTCCCAAAGCTCCCAAAGTATGACCCCATGCAAAACCCAGGTAGCGCATCCAGTCGTCCATTTGCACAAAGAGGCGACTGCTGGACATTTTCAAAAAATCACCCACTTTTTGTTCGCTAACCCGATTTTCGACTTCTTCCCAAGTCCCAGGCGCATCATAAATATCCTGTGCTAAATACCAAGCACAAACCCGACCAAAGTCTGCTTCATCTTCATTATCACAGTTAAAAAACAGGTAAGTAAAAGTATCAGGTAATAGCTTGTCACCAAGCTGAGGATTTATTGCATCTTTTGGTAAATTTTGATTAATTGTAACTTCTTCATTCTCTTCGATTAAAAGTTTACATTTTATGCTTTCCCTAATAGCATCATTGAACATGGGATGAGAGGGTTTTTTGTCTTTTGATTTTTCTTCACTCGCTAAATGTTCGACCAATTTATCAGGAGATAATATTCTTTCTAATACGTCTCTCTTCTCCCTTTGTCCTTGGGCATGAAGTAAATATCTAAATATTCCCCGCATTCTACTGGGATGAGCCAAAGCTGTTTTTAAAACACTCATATACTAACCTCTGTACAAAATACATCAAATTTAAAATATCTACCTGAAAAAATATTAATTAATAGTCTGTCTTCTCTCTCTGGGTCTGGTGTATTGATAGGAAGTAAAATGATGCGCGTTGTGGTTGATGTACTGTAATTAGATAAATATTTTGCAGGTAGAGGTGTTCCTAGAGGATGAAAAATCAGAGTGGGTATTCGTGGCATAAGTACAGGTTCGTAACTATCAAATAGAAAAATAAATGAGTTATGTATTCTACTACTTTCTTTCAAAAATTGATTATATTCTGGAGAAATTACAATATTCCTCATACCCTGTTCTATTAGCCACTTAAACAATTTACGACCTCGTTGAAACTTATTTAATTGTTCCAGTGAATCATAGAAAATAAGCAGAATTTTTTCACCTACAAGCACTCTTTGCATTTCTTTACCTGGAATAAAATTAGGTTTTTGCCATACAGGTCTAGAAGTAGGCATTATTCCCGGAAAAGGTGTGACTCCATTTTTTCTACAAACAGAACAACCTCCACAAGCACGAGAAACTATCACGGGATTTCTGTGTTCTGAAGTGTGACGTGAGGGAATACTATACGCTTGTGCAAATATTTCTGAAATACAACGTTTAGCTTTTAAAGTTTCTTTCATCAGTTCAAGGTTTTTATAACTCCAGTTTTGGCGTTGATGGCGAACTGGTTCAACTTCAGATTCCCAAATAAATTTTTCTAAATGGCATTCATTGCGGATACGAATACTGCGAGAATTTCGGTATAAATCCCAAGCTGCTTGATAAGCTTCTTCAGATTCTGATTCAGAGTTTTTCTTCTGAGGAGGTTCTTCTGAGTCTATTTCAATTAAATTGGCTCGGTTCATCAACGTTAAAGTGCGGATATTCCAAGCCCTGTTTTGGTCACTTTGCATATCAATATCTTTTTCTAGCAAAGAGGGAGGATTATTAATAGGCACGCGATATTTACCGTCTTTTAGGGGTTCTTTTTTCGCAAACATACTTTGCCAACGCTGCAATCCTCTCTCGATAGTAATTGTCGATTTTTCGTTTAAACCACGAGCAATACTGAAGTCTTCATTTGTATATAATGTTAGCGACATACAAGCTTTACCATCTCTTCCTCCCCGTCCGACTTCTTGATAGAAACGGTCAATGGTTTCGGGAATACAAACATGAATTACTGCTCTGACATCTGATTGGTCAATACCTAATCCAAAGGCAGAAGTAGCAACAACTATATCAATCTTTCCTTCTCGCCATGTTTCAATTAGTTGCTCCCGTTGCTGAGGAGTAGATTTACCTGTCATCAGGTCACATCTTTTAAATCCAGCGCGGGTTAATTCTCGTTTCCAATCCTCTACATCTTTAACTTTAGTTCCGTAAATAATTAACGGACGGGGAAGATGATAGACTGCCTCAAGTAGCCTTTCTTTTCTAAGTTCTTCAGTCTCACATTTCTTAAACCAATAAGCAGGCTCTGGTCGCAACTGTACAGCAGATATAACTTGTAAATCTTGACCAAATAATGTTTCCAGGGTATCTAAACAAGATTCTGTTAAAGTTGCTGTTAGCAATAAAGTTGTGAAAGAATTAAGACGCAATAAATCTCTTCGCAAACCAGGAATTTCTTGAAAGGCGGGACGAAAATCATCACCCCATTGCTCTACCATGTGCGCTTCATCGATAATAAAATACCGTAATATCCCTAGTTTGGCTGCTTCATACAGAGCAGATGCCAGAGAATCCATTAAACTTTCAGGAGAGGTAAAAATTATCCTTTGGGTTCCGGCGCGAATGCGATCGCACATCCCTTTTCTTCTTTCTTTACCCTCTACAGAATCATCGCTATAATAAGCTGTGGCATGGTGTACAAAAGGTTTTAATGCCCGTTCTTGGTCAATAGCCAATGCTGTAGTCGGGACAACTACCACGCTGACACCATTATTGTTTCTGGAGTTCAGCAATGCAGGTAGTTGAGCGCAAAGGCTTTTTCCTGCACCCGTAGGTAAGTTAATTACTAAAGTTGAATTATCAGGAGCAGTCAAAACTGCACGAATTGCTTCACGCTGTCCGATACTACGATAAGCATCTAACTCTACGAGTTGCAAAAACGGGTCGCCGACAACGGGTTCATAATTCCGTCGGTTTTCTTCTTTAAATAAAGGTGCATCTGGCGGATATTGGTCAGCCAGGTCAAGCCATTCTGGTTGCCAAACACGGGCGCTGATGAGATAGTGTTCTTTATCTTCGCGCAGCACGGTTATGCTAGCCGACTCCCAAATACTGCGATTAGGAAAAGGAGGTTTGCAAGATACTAAAAGAGTCGTTGCAGAACTTCCACCCTGTTTTGCATCCTCGCGCCGCAATACATGACGCACTAGACTAACAAGATCCCCAGACCCAGGCGAGTTTTGCAGCGCATCCAACAAACGTCGATGACAAGGTTCTGAAACATTACTAATATCTTCAGGAATTTTACCTGTTTTAAGAATTTCCCGAAGTTCTGAGAATGAGTCAATCATAAATCATCCTCCTCAGATTTAGCTGGAGGTCGCCCAGAAACGATAATAAAACCAACAGAATCAAGACGAATGCTAGGATGACGAATTCCTTCGATAATTACTTGGTTTAATGCCGTTTCGTTATTGAGTTCTTGCTCCAGTACCGTATTATAAATTCGCTCTTGGTTAGTAAGTCGATTGAGACGCAAGCGCAATTGGTCTAGTCTCTTACCTAACTTTTGTTCAGCACGGATGGCGCTATTTTCACATAATGAAATAAATTCAGGACGCTGACTGAGTAATTCTAAAGATGTATCACGCGCATGATAGCAAAATTCTTGCCACCTGCTAGACTCAATAAAATTATCAAGAATAGATAAACGGCTTTTGGCTAAGTTGTAATCTCGATATTTACCGCCTTTGCCATTATAAGGACGTTGCAGGATATTTAATAGTGTTTCATCTTCAATAGCACACATTTGTTCATATCGTGCATCAATAAATACACTTTCTACAATGGGCAGGAATAACCCATCTACGCGTCTTTGCAAAGTTTTATCTTTTGTGGTGTTTTTGTAATTCGTTAAATTTGTTTCAATAACGTAATTAAATCGGAAACCATACCACTCTTCACCTTCCCCAGAATCCCAAGTTTCTGCAACTCGCCACATAGCAAAGGCTTGACCCCGGTCGTCCCAATGGATATAAGATGATAGTGCTTCTACAAATTTTTCACCAATGCGGTAGAGTTTTGCACCAAGCTGTTGATTTGCTACCCTACGGTTAAAAGTCCCAAATTCTTCTAAAACCCCTGCAAAATTGCTGCTTAAATCGTTTGCTGGAATTAATGTATTTCCGGTAGGTTTATAACGCTTAAGCGCTGATATATTAGGATTAGTGATTGGCTGAAATCTCAACGCATCAGAAATCCAATCTTCAGTTACTTGCTGGATTTCCTGATGACGGGCATCATAATCGTCTAAAGCTTGAAAATATTGGGTAGCATTCTCATCCAGAGCATCAATTTCATCTAGGGCATTTTGTTCGCTAATTTTTACTTGTTCTTGCTGAATTTCTTTTTGAATGATTTCTATGCTTTCTAATAGTCCATTTGCACCCGATTTAAACAGAATTTCTGCTAACAAGGGTAATTTCTCATCAACATAAAATTGGAGACTGGCAATAGATTGCCCAAAGATATTAAACCCTTCTTTCAATAAGCGATACCATGCATCATGGAGACTATCGGGTAAGTCTACGCCAGCAAATACTGTAAACTCAACTTTCAATAAACGACCAATCCGGTCTATCCTACCAATTCTTTGTTCTAGGCGATTTGGCGACCAAGGCAAGTCAAAACATATCATGTAGTTGGTAAATTGTAAGTTACGACCTTCTTCGCCGGAGGAGTCGCAAACTAAAATAAAGCATTTGGGATCTTTTTTAAACCGATTTAAGTTCTCCTCTATTTGAGAGGGAGTTTGTCCAACTTGATGACTGACAACAGTCCCGTTACCAAAACGATCGCTCAAGTAACGGACAATTTCGGTGCAAGTTTGCACAAAACTGGTAAATATAACAATTTTAGGCAAACTATCTCCCGGTATGGGGTTTTTTATCCGTTTTTGAACCTCTGCAAGCAATTTAGGGAGGTTGGATTTCAAGGATTGTAATTTTAAAGGTTCGCAGAGTTGATAGAGGATGACTGTGTTGAGTAATTCAAGGCGATCGCCATCCTCTGAAGGTTGTTCTATAATTCGCAGTAGGCTTTGCAAAATCTCTGCTTCCCCAGCAAATTTAGGAGTTTCAGTCAGGATACGAACACTATCAGCGCCAAATTCCTGAATTAATTCCGCAGTGGACACACCGCTTAAACGTGCTTGAATTACCTGTTTTAAAATACCCAGCCAAGTACCAGAAGCACGGAAAAACAATAGAAAAATGTGGTGATATTGTTTGTCATCAGGAGCTACATCACGCCACTCTTCAATTAGTTCGTGGATGTCAGGCGATCGCTCATCTAAATCGTACTCGGTTCTCAGTGTAATATTACGGTCAAAAATTACATCTTCTACGGAAGCGCGACGATTGCGAAGCATCCGGCGGTGAAGTCTGTAGGTATCGCTAATATGGATACGAATTGCCCTGACAATTTCAACTATATCGCTAGCTTTTGCTTGTAAACTATTTTCTAGATTGTCTGCCAATTCCAGTAAATACTTGTCTTCAGGAAACAGGTTACGGAGATTTTTGAGATTAGTTTTCAGGACAAAGGGGTTTGCACCTTCTTTAAAGGACAGGAGAATTCGACCAATCTCTTGGCGTTTTACTACCCTTTCACGAAAACCTGCTAAGTCATCAAGTTGATAGGTTGCAGGATCGAGCAGATGCAGCATTGCTAGAAAATCTTGCTCGTGGTTGAGAACCGGGGTAGCCGAGAGTAGAAGCAGGCGATCGCTTTTATGAGCAATATTTTTGCAAGTCTCAAAACGCTGTAGCACAGTTGCATCGCTAGAGGTCGCCATTGCTGCAATGTGGTGTGCTTCATCTAAAATTAGCAAGCCAATATTCGCTTTCGGGTTGATTTTGTGAATATCCTCAACCGCCAGCACTGCTAACCGTTTGGGAAAGTGGGAGATGTAAAACTTATTTTCTAATTCCTGCTGCCATTGTTCTAGTAAATATTGCGGAACTAGCACTACCGCACGTCCAGAAGGTTCATCTAATAAATATTGACGAAGAATAGCACCAGCTTGGATGGTTTTTCCTAGTCCAACTTCATCCGCTAATAAATATCGTTGAATGGGGTCTTCAAGTACACGACGGACAACTTCAACTTGATGTGGATAAAGTTTAATATTGGCAGAAATTAATCCCGTCATTCCCCGACTGACAGCGCGTTGTAAAATTAAGCATTTAACAAAAGCAAACCGTCTATCGTGGAAATAGGGCGTTTCTTGCCCCTTCATTGCCAGAGTTTCGATGGGGTCTGCTAGAGGTAAACTGCAACGCACGTATACTTGTTCTTCGTTGACTGCGATCGTCTTTTTATCAGGTAAGTCAATGCGATACTTATCAACTTCCTCATCCCATTCGTAAATTCTGCCGATAAGCCATGCCTCTTGGCTTTCCAGGCAAATATAGCATCGAGTTTGGCGTTCTAGTTTTAACTGATATAGCGAACTTAAGGGTAAGCTTTTTTCTATCCGTTGCCCAACTGAGCAAAAATACTCAACACTTGCCTGGGTATCAGATATATCGATTACCTTCCCTATGCCCAAGCTGTTGTTTTGGGAACGTACCAACGAACCAAGTATTATCATACTCCCAGTCCACTAAGTACGTTAGCATTAACCTGACCGTAGCACGCATATAGCGTATTGTATCCGTGTGCTATTCGCTTGCTCCAAGATAGTTTCTCTAACACAGAGACACTGTTAACGCGGAGCCTAGCATAATCTAAGCTTAGGCAACAGGATAACTCTAGGTGTCCTACCACTGTGGTAAAAGGTGAGTCACAAACTAACTTGTCACCATATATTTTCCAATTTGCTAATTTTTGCAGCTTGATTTGTAAGAAAGCAATTTGCATCACTATAAATTTACCAGTAGTACACCCAGAGGTAGGTAAGTATATCTTTATTATGCTTCCCTTAAAAAAGAAAAACTAACACCTATGATTTATTGTTCTAAACACATAAATCAGTAAAAATACTGGATAAATAACAAGTAGCAGCTACATTAAAACTTCTTGAAAACCATTCCTGTTGCGAAACTTGCTGTCATATTGCTCGTTCCACCACAACCAACCAGTAGAATCTGCCCAGACATTGTGTTTTCTCAACACTTCTGTTCGGGTTAACGCCAGTCCTCCCAAAACAAATTCTGGTCGGCTCCAAGCTAATAGTTCATCAAGTTGCTCTACAGACAAACCAAATTTTAAGCCTGTAGTTCTAGTTTTATCAACTTTCAACAATCCGCCCAAGGCGATGTAATCATAACCAATATCCCGATAAACACTAATCAAAGAAGTTAAAAAACTTTTGGGTGAATCATAATGAGGAGGAAAAGAATTTAATTGAGGAACCAACTTTTGTTGCCAATTATAAATTGAATATCCTACTTGAACAACACCAATCAAAGTATATTTCCTTGGCTTTTGCCAATACTCTTCCCAAGTTAATCTAGCTAAATGAAGTGATAGTAATGGCTCTCCAAAAATATCTTGTGTAAAAATAAAATCAGGCGAAAATTGATCGCAGCGTTCTAGATATTCTCTGATTTTATGCCGCAAATGTTGTTCAGAAGCAAATTTTCGTTTACGTACCCAACGATTATAAAAGTATTCAGAATATGTTTCATAATACCAAGGAAAATCTTGATTACCAAAAACGCCACTATCTATAAAAAAAGGTTTATTAAAATCACGGATATCTCTTAAAAGACTTTTGTTAGATGAGATAGGTGCCAGGATACCGTAATTACCTTGTAAATTCCTTAATCTATTGAATAAACCTAACCAGTCTACTGAAAATACTGGAAGGAATTTATGTTCAATATTCATATCTATCTTAATAAAGTAGAATTGAGTTTATCTAAATTCTAGATTAGGTTGATTCTTTCGTACTATCAATATTACAATTTTCAGCATTCAAAAATTCTTGAAACCGCTTATAAAACACATAAGTGTTGTGAAAACCACGTCTACGATTACGGTCATTACCACGAAAAATAATTGTTTCTACTCTACAGTCTGGGTTTTGACAGATTTTACACTCACATTCCTGCCAAGGTTTTACTTCTAATAATTCCCTATACAATTGAGTGTGTTGTCTTAAACGCCTAGCTTTAGCTGTCGGGTTTACTATACCGTCGCGAGGTAATTCTAATAACTCATCGTAAGCAAGTAATTTCTTAAGAGATTCATCTAGTGATATATTGCCTTTATCATATTCCCGAATAGCTTTTAATGCTTCTTGCTCAAGCTGCTTGAGAGTTTCACGTTCATAACCTGACGATAACAAATGTTTAATTCGTTGTGACTGCTTATCTACAAAAGGAATACGCACAGCAGCGTAAGCTTTACCACTTAAAGTATGATAATTCTCTACTGCATCAAACCAAGCTTTACGTAATGGACTTGCTGAGTCAAAACTAGTTACTCCCAAATGGCGGAAATAAGGAAGAGCATCAATACGTCCTACTCCAAATAAATGTAATCTAGTTTTGGGTGTTAAATGTTGATAAACTTCTTTCAATATTTCTAAAATTTCTATGGTAGGTGTCCTGGCAACTCCTCCTATAGCAATATAGTCATATTCCATTTCAACCAGTTTTTTTACTGCCTCAGCATAAGTTTCAGGACTCCAACCTTGAGCGACACCAATAGGGGTAAATGTATATCCAAATTTTTGGTGTTTTGATATAAATTCTTCTGCGTTTCGCAAAGTAAGATCGTAACGTTCTTCTCTAATTCCAGGCTGTGCAAATGGCCCCACAATTAAGTGGTCAATACTTACCCCATAATGGAAGCCTAGCCGCTGATAATAATCTAAAATTTCTATAGTATTATATGGAGGTTCTGGCTGCTTGATATATCCAAAAGCTCCACAATCCCCCATAATTTCTCCTGAGAATTTTAAATATTTTTGAATACCTCCTGCTGCTTCTATATCATTTCTTTTGGATTTTCTCTTATCAACAACTATCTTAGATACTAAAATACCGTCATAGTTGGGCTTTTCATATATTTTTTCTTCATGAGCATAAATATCATCTTTGCAAGCCTTACGATTAGGACTAAATTTATCCTGTAAAAAGTCATATCCAGCATCTACTTTATCATCCCATTCAGGAATAAAATATTGCATTTTTAAATGCTGATTAACTGCAACTGGTAATTTTAGAATAGAACATAACTCTTCTTCTGTATATTTACTTTTTCTATGGCTTTTATTCTGTAAATGTAATTTACTCTCTGTTGAAAATGAAATCCCAAGAGGTAGTTCTAACGGATTTGGTTGTTTATTTAGAAGTTCTTCTAATGTTTCTGGATTGTTATATATACTTTCCAATAAATGTGGAACTCTGCTGGCTTCAGTAGCAATCAGCTTTAGCAGATGCCCCTTTAAACCCACTAAGGCACAGCTAAAACGCGATGCAGACTTATTGGAAAGAGTTAAAGTTAATAGCTTGGCATTACCTGAATCTATATAATTTATACTTTTATTTGAAGCAAAAAAAATGAAAGTTTGGTGGGAATGAGTCTTAACTGGTAGCTTTAAAGTACGCAGGTATTTATCCCCAAGTAAGACAAATATTAAATCATATCCGACAATTTCCTGTTGAAAATCTTCATGGATTCTGAGATAATCCCCCCACGAATAGACTTCATCATTCTTCATCGAATTAAAGGTGACAGAGTAGGGAACGATCGCTTTGTCTTCCGGGATTAGCCCATAACCTGCTGAAATGATTTTTACATCTACTGCTTCTTTTCCAAAATGCGATCGCAAGATATCTACCCCCTCCATTAGCCGTAGATGTTGCAGCCCTGTGTACATCTGCCCAGACGGACAAGAGAATTCTGAAAGTGATTCTGTGCGTTCTCTTAATCTTTGTGTGTCTTTAAAATCTTCTATTGTTAGCTGATTTGTTGGGTTATGATGCTTTTTTCCAGTACAAGAAGTAATAATTAGTATACGAGGGCATGAAATTGTGCTAGTTGAAACCAAGGGTTTTGTTAAGGGTGATTTAGTCATCTTCATACTCTACCCAAGAATTGGGAGTTTCTGATACTGCAACCTTTAGCTGCACATCAGAAGGCACTTGCTTCTTGGTTACATCATAGATGTATTTGGCAATCATCTCCGCTGTCGTTTCATACTCAGGAGGCAATACCTCATTGAGAACACAATGATCTAGCCCACCTTTTGTAACGTCTTGTTTAGCCCAGCGTAAGGTTTTGAAATCAGCAACCATAACTGGATGGGGACAATATTGTGAAGAGTGTAGCTTCGATGATGTTGCCTCAATTCGCACTTTGTAACTGTGCCCGTGCATCCTACCACATGGCCCATCATAATCTTTAATGTAATGGGCGCTATCAAATGTAAATTCTGTTACTAGTTTCCATTTAGGCATTTAGTATTCCTTTATCTACCAACACAAAATTAAAGCCCGCATTCAGCAATTTCAGTACTGATTGCTACTTCATTGCCTTAAAGGGTACTTCTGCATCATCTCCTAAAGTCCCAAGACAGAACAGTAAGCCAAACTACCTTCAGAGGTACGCGTACCATATACCATAGCTAATACGCCGTGCAATGACAAAAAGCATATCTTAGGGCAGGTTCAGCTTCATTATTAATAGGTTGCAATCCTGGATCACAGACAAACGCAACTACAGCATCCTATTAAGCAAAAATTATAATTATTATTGTAACCCTGTAATAAAGTTACCCGATATTTACGATTTGCGCGGCTTTTTTGAGGATGAGGTTTTTTTATAATCTTACTCGCAATACTGACAAAATCTCTCTAACTGGCGCTTTATCTGCTTCTAGCTTCTCTATTCTCCCTAATAGTCGTTTTGGAATATACTTGCACTTTTTAACCAGGCGATCGCCATCCTTCCAAAACTCATAGTGATACCAAGCTTGAGGATAATCTTTGCCGTGAAGGGTGATGGTTTTCCACTGAATGCAGCCACTACCTAATCCTTTGTGTCGTCTAGTTTTACTAGGGTTGTTTTTACTGGGGGTTATCTCTGACTGTTCGACATCGTTACTAGGGCTGTTTTTACTGGGGGTTATCTCTGACTGTTCGACATCGTTACTAGGGTTATTTTTACTAGGGGGTATTTCTGACTGCTCGACATCTTTACTAGGGTTATTTTCGATATCCCCCAGTAATGTGTTTTTACTAGGGCTAGGCACAACACCCAGTAATGTCAAAATTTCTCTAATTGGGCGCTTCTTGAACTCTGCTTCTTGAATAACCCCCAGTAAACGCTTGGGAATGTACTTGGTCTTCTTTCTCCCTTTTATCCTGCCAATGATAATAAGCCTGGGGATAGTCCTTTCCACCCCTAGTAATGGTGCGCCAATGAATAGTGCCGTTACCCTCACCCCAATTTCTGCGCTTTTTACTAGGGTTGTTTTTACTAGGGCTATTATCAATATCCCCCAGTAAAAGTTCCGATACAGGAGGCGGATGGTTTTGACAGCAGTTTGAGAACTCAGATATTTCCGGAGCGCAAATTCTGTATAATTCCATAAGACTTGTCAAAAAACACCGTTGCTGTACCTGTTTCACCGTGCCGTGCTTTAGCCATGATTAGCTCTAATATTCCTGCGTCTGTAGTGTCTGGGTTGTAGTACTCATCCCGGTAAGCAAGAATAATATTGTCTGCCACCATTTCTAAAATTCCCGATTGGCTGAGGTCGCTCATCATTGGGCGCTTATTCTGTCTGCCCTCAACTCCCCTAGAGATTTGCGACAGTGCTAGCACGGGTACATCCAGTTCCCCTGCCATTTTGTAAAGTCCCCTGGCCACATCTCCTAGTTCATAGCTGCGGTTGCCCCCTGAATCCTCTGCCATCATTTGTAGGTAATCAACTACAACTAACCCGAGTTTTCCCTCTTTGGCCTTAATTTGACGGCATTCTGATGCAATTTGTGAAACGGTGATACCCCTTGAGTCATTCATATAAAGCGGTAGGTCTGAAGCAACACCGACGATTTTGGCAATGCTTGTAAATTCCCAGTCTGCTAGGGGTTTATTGCCTGAGCGATGTCTGCGGATGCGATCGCTTTTTAGTGGCGTTAACTCTAGATGCTTATAGGCGTTGGTAATACTAATTAAACTCCACAGCCTGTACTCCAATTGTTTCTTTGTCATCTCCAAGGAGAAGATGACCACAGGTAGATTGTGGAGTAGTATCATTTGGAAAGCCAAAAACAAGGCGATCTGGGACTTTCCCATTGATGGCCTACCCGCAACTATGGTGAGTGTGCCACTTTCAAACCCCACCATCAAATTATCGAGTTCATGAAGTCCTGTAGAGTAAATGGGGTTTCCTGAATTTAAATCCTCGTAAGCAGCAACGTTAATCGTGCTGTTATGTTCAGTGTTTGAAGATAGGGTTTGATTAGATAATTGGAAAATTTTCTGTTCTGATTGGTCAAGGATTTGTGGTAACTCAGTTTCTGTCTCGTAACCCAGATGTACAATTTCATTTCCAGCCTTGATTAACTGTCTACGCACGAATTTGTCCATTACCAACTCGGCTAAAGCGTCAATGTTGACAGCTGACACTGTGCGGTCTACCAAAGTTGCTAATTTATTTCTGCCGCCGATACGGATAAGCATTTCGTGGTCAGTAAGCCAAGCTGTAACTGTGAGTAAATCAGTGGGTTTACCAGAGCAATG